>NZ_BTPE01000006.1:0-269007 GCF_036245645.1 Algoriphagus taiwanensis
TAACTTTTTGCTCAAACTTGGCCAGTAGTTCAGCAAATCCCGCTATCTTGGAGCAAGCGGTCTGGAGGAGGTTCTCTTTTTTTTCATGATTGAAAACGGTTAAGAATGAATCAAAAAGATACCTCTTTTGGGCTGCTAATCGGAGAAACTACCGCAGGTTTAGTGCAACAGCAGCTACCCAAAAGGCGGGTTTTCGTTCTCCGCAGACAGTTTTGTGGTAGCCAAAAGTTCAGTTCTCCGAATGAAGTTTAGAGGTAAAAATCCCGCCCTTCGGGTAGCTGCAAAACGTTGGTGGCAATTGCTTCAGGACAGATTAGACAATGAAGGAAAAGATTCAAAGAACGTTGGACAAACTGATTGGTCTGGAGTTGACTCGAACGACTCGAGCAGCAAACATGGAGTGCTTGAAATTTGGACAAGAACTCGTAACAGACAAAGTTGACGGACTCATTAACGTTGGACAATTTGGAATCCATTTACAATGCCCTTGGAGAATCACCAATGGACAGAAAATCCTAATTGGGCACAATGACGTTTACGAACAATCTGACCAAGATGCAAAGTATGACCCAGACTTTGATTGGGACAGGCCTGGTGTCAATTTGAGAGATAAAAAATTGCAAGAACTAATAGATAAAAACTTGACCGTTGAGAAAGTAACAGCTGACGACTTTGGTGGTTTCTCAATACACTTTAATGACAATATTAGCCTCACGACATTTCCGACAACGTCTCTCGAAAATGAATACTGGAGAGTTCTTGACAATCGACCGACAAGTAAAGGACATTTTGTAGTTGGAGGAGATGGAATTTGGGAGAGTGATTGAAGCAACAGCCACCAACACTATGCATAATCAATGGCGGGGTTCAGAGTAAATTCGTAGTTTTAGTTTTCAAACAACGTTCGGTGCCGTGGGACAATGACGTGTAGGTCGGGCTTAACATTCCGCTGCGCTTCATTTTTAAGCCCTCCTATTCCCCACACTGCATAAACACAAACGTTGTGCGTCAGCTTAGAAAACAGGCACCCGATAAAATTACGAAAAATATTGTTTCTATATTTGGAAACATTCATTATCTTTGTGACGTTTAACAAAACAATATTGAATGAGATTTTTCGAGACAAAATTTTTAGAAGAAGCGGACGAGTTTATTTCACAGCTCGACACTAAGACTATAAAGAAAATCTTTTACAATATTGACCTTGCTGAACAGACTAATGACCCAAAACTTTTTTTAGAAACTTCAAAATGACATTTGGGAGTTTCGGACAAAGTTCGCAGGACTTCAAATCATCCCGATAGCTATCGGGATTGCGTTTTGGGACAAGACAGATAACAAAGAAACTTTGGTAATAGCAACCCACGGTTTCATAAAGAAAGTTGATAAAGTTCCTGCAAAAGAAATTGACCGCGCAGTAAGACTGAGAGACAAATATTTGAACAACAAACAAAAAAAGTAATCATATGGCAACTAAAGAATTAAAGACTTACTCACTTGCCGAGATGAAAGATAAGTATATCGGCAAAGTCGGGACACAAGAACGTGACGAATACGAATACGAACTTCGTATGGACGTTTTGGGTAAAATGATTAAAGCCGCAAGACAAGAAAGAAACTTGACACAAGAAGAACTTGGACGACTTGTTGGAGTTCAGAAAGCTCAAATTTCAAAACTTGAAAGCAGTGCTAACAGTGCGACTATTGACACCATTATCAAAGTGTTCAGAGCATTAAATGCAGAAATTAATTTTAACGTAAAGCTAGAAGACAACTTTGTCAAACTCGCTTGACAGAAAAGAAAGCCGAACGGACAATACGGGTTTTGCGTCAGGCGGGGTGACGTGCAAATTTGGAGCTTTGTGCTTCTATTCAAGTTTAGTGCAGGTTGATCCCGCACGTGCGGGACTCCGTAATCCGCCATTGCGCCAAGCACCAAACCGTTACCCTTGAAAAGCCTCCCTAGAATTTGATCCAGAAACAGGAATTAAGGATAAGATTCCTGTATCTAGTAGCCTTCCCCTTAAGAAATTCCCCCAAAGCCAACCCTTAAAATCAATACCCAAAAACCTGCAAAATCTGGGTGTTTTCAAGGAAATAGTAAATGAAAAAGGCATTCAGGCAAATCGCCGAAATGCTGTTCATCCCCATAGCCCAAGAGTAGCTGGCGTATTTTTCATCCTTTCGGACAAATCCAAACCAAATCAGGAAAAAAAGCATCACAGGAGCCATCGCTCCCAAATAAGCCCAAAGGATGGCTTCTTGACTTCTATCCCAAAAGAACCATACGAAGGCCAATCCGGTCAGTGCGAAAAAGAGGCTGGAAAAAAGAAAAGTGCCTTTGATTCCCAGCTTCAAGCTCAAAGTCAAATCCCCTCTTCGGGAATCTTCCCCATGCTGATAGACCTGCGTAAGGGGATAATTCCCCCAAAGCATCAGGCTCGTCAGAAGTCCCGGAATCAACACATGAGGCTTGACCATTACATCCCAACCCAAGTCACTCAATCCAGCGTAAGCCATGGCAAAAGTGAAATATCCCTGGAAAAAGCCTGCAATCAACCAGCTGGCCCAAGGGTATTTTTTGATCCGGATAGAAGGATGACTATAGGCCATACTGACCAAACCATAAACTGCCAGCATGGAGGCAAAACTCCAGCTGATCATCCATCCCAAGATCAAAGCAATCACAAAGAAACTCTGGGCCAACCAAAGAAGGTCTGAGGTGACTTTGGGTGGATTCTTTAGCCCGCCGATGCTTTCCTCATCCCGATCAAAAAAGCTGTTGTAGCCATTACTGGAGGGATAAAGGAAAAGATGCAGAGCCAAAAAAACCAAGACCAGCCTTCCCTCATTGAGATTGGGAGTCAAGGCCAGAGCAAAGAAAAAAACGGGCATCAGAAAAAGGGAAAACGGAATCCTCAGATGGCTGATGCTGGACCGGGTGATCATAGATAGTAGGATTAGATAAAATAACCTTATTCTTTGGGCTTAGTTGTCATTGAGACAGACCAAAATAGAAATAATCGCTTAACTTGATTCAATGAATCCCAGCATAATTAGTATCGGGCTTGCCAGTCCCGGAGAACCGATTTCCCAATCTGAAATTGCCCGCTTTATGCAGACTGCCCATCAGCTGGATGAATTGGACAGCAGAAAACTGGGATTTTTGTACAAAATGTCCGGGATTGAGTATAGACACAGCGTCCTGGATGATTTTGAGAAAAAAGATTACCGGGAGTTTAGCTTTTTCCCCAAAAACAAAGAATTAAGTCCTTTCCCTGGCACCAAGGCCCGAATGGAAATATTCCAAAGAGAAGCTCCCGGACTAGCACTCCAAGCTTCCCAAACTGCCCTGAGTCAAGCCGGAGTATCACCCGAACAAGTCACTCATCTGATTCTGGTCTCCTGCACTGGAATGCTCGCGCCGGGCATCGAGATGACGCTGATGAATACCCTGGGCATACAGGACTCCGCAGAGCGGTTTTGTATTCATTTTATGGGTTGTTATGCGGCATTTAGCGGAATCCGACTGGCTGATAAGATCATCAAAGCCGAACCGGAAGCCCAAGTCCTGCTGGTTTCGGTAGAGCTCTGCACCCTCCACTTTCAGAAGGAATACACCGAGGATAACTTGCTCGCCAACTCCCTTTTTGCAGACGGGGCGGCAGCCGCCTTGATCCGAAAGGATTCCAAAGGCCTTAAGATCAACGATTACCTAAGCCAAGTCCTGAGAGAAGGAGAGGAAGATATGGCCTGGGGCATTGGAGATTTCGGGTTTGAGATGAAGCTGAGCAAATACATCCCCAACCTGCTTGACAACGGGATTCGTGAGCTTTCGGGGCTTTTTGAACGAAAGTTTAACTTCTCAAGAATCAGCCATTTTGCCATCCACCCGGGTGGAAAGCAAATCCTCCAAAAGGTGCAGGAGGCATTTGGATTGCCTTCTTCGGTCAATGATCACGCGATGGAAGTTCTGAGGCAATTCGGCAATATGTCCTCAGCCACAATTCTTTTTGTGTTGGAACGGATGATCAAAGACCCCAAGGTTTCTGGAGATATTCTTTCCTTAGGATTTGGGCCGGGACTGACACTGGAAACTCTTCACCTCACCAAGCAATGAGCCGATTTGCCCAAAGGAGCACCGAGAAAGAGCTCATGGACGATCTCGACTGTTCGGGACCTGTCTTGGAACAGACTCTGAGGGAGTTGAAAACCATCAATCGCTGGCTGGGAGGGAATCATGTCACCACAGACGGGCTGGACAAATTAACCCGCACCTACCCCCAATCTTCCTATTCCATTGCTGATTTGGGATGTGGAGGAGGAGATATGATCCGAATCATGCATGATTGGGCAGAAAAGAGGAAAATCAGCGCCAATTTTACAGGAATCGACGCCAATCGGAACATTATTGAGCTGGCGAGGGTTAGACAAAAGGATTTAAGCCAAGTCCAATGGGAGGTGTGCAACGTTTTTGATCCGGAATTCTCCCTTAGTCAAGTAGACTTTACCACGTGCACCCTATTTACCCATCACTTCACAGACAGGGAATTAGTGGATTTACTGGTTGCCCTTCGTGAAAAAACCAAATTGGGCTGTGTCATCAATGATCTGCATAGACACCCTTTGGCCTACTACAGCATCCGAATTTTGACCGGGCTTTTCAGTAAGTCTCCTATGGTTCGACACGATGCCTCATTATCCGTTTTGAGAAGTTTTTCCAAAAAAGACTGGGAAACTATTTTAAAGAAAGCCGGAATCGAAAATTACCAAATCCGATGGTTTTGGGCTTTTCGATGGCAAATTTGTATCAAGTTTAATTAATCAACCTTCAATTTTCTAACCTATGGAATTATCACCAGACACCATCAAAGTACTTTGGGAAGAAGGAATCAGCCTGGTTGCACAGATTGTCCCCTCTCTCATTTTTGCTCTACTATTTTACCTCATCGGTAGATTTATAGTAAATAAATTAGTCAAAGGCTTTCGCTTAATCTTGGAAAAAAGGGAAGCTAACCCTTCGCTCAACAGCTTTCTGGTAGGACTGGTCAAAGCCCTCCTCTATGTATCCTTATTTATTGGCGTAGCAACCATTTTGGGCGTGCCGATGTCTTCATTTTTGGCCATTTTGGGTGCAGCAGGTTTGGCAATCGGTCTAGCCTTGCAGGGCTCCCTATCCAATTTTGCAGGAGGAGTTTTGATTTTGCTTTTCAAGCCTTTCAAAGTAGGCGATGTGATCACCGGGCAAGGCCATACAGGTACAGTCAGCAAAATAGATATTCTCTACACCCATCTTTTGACCTTTGACAACAAAGAAGTGGTCATCCCCAACGGTAATCTGGCCAATTCGGATGTGGTCAATATCACTTCACAGCCAACCCGGAGAGTGGATATAGCAGTGGGAGTATCTTACAATACCGACCTGAAAAAAGCGAGAGAGGTAATTTTGGATATTCTTAAAAAAGACGAGCGAGTACATGCTGACCCTGAGCCGGTCGTTTGGCTAAATAATTTTGGGGATAGCTCATTGGACTTGGTAGTCAGAGCTTGGGCTAATCGGGAGGATGTCTGGCCGGTGTATTTTGAAACCATGGAAAAAATCAAAGGGTCATTTGACCAAAACGATATCGAAATTCCATTCCCTCAACGAGTGGTTCATCAGCTTTCTTAATCCATTTTCATTTCAAAAAAAACGGCAGCTCTGAATTTCAGGGCTGCCGTTTTTTATTTAAGATCTTGGCAAGGTGACTGTTCTTGTGTTACCATTGAAGGTAATCGATACCTCCCGGTCACAGCTGTCGGAGCCGAAGTCTATCTCAATGGCTCCGCGTGTTTGCACTCGGATCACCATCACTCCTTCACTTGGCATCCTTATTCCTGTGCGGATGCATCGCTCTGCAAAAAACAAAGGAGAGGTGATCTCTACCACGTATTCGTTGCCCTTGCGGTTCACTCCGCGGCTTCCTCCATTGACTGCGTAGATGATTCCCCGGTTTTCATTAGGCAAAAAGATCCGCTTGGTATGTCTTGACTCAAACGTCCTGAAGCTACCATCAGGCCAAGTAATTTTCCCTCCTTCCACTACGGTCTTGAAGGTGAAGAAACGATCATTGGAATTGAATCCCTCATTGGTCACCACTCTGACTCCCTCGATTTTGCGATCATCCACATAGTAGTTTTCGAAAGTAGTGGTGATGACCGAGCCTGGAGCCCAATACCTCCCCGTATAGGTCACGATTATTTTCCCTTTTCGGGTGACTCCTCTTGGGCTGGTACAGCCCTCCCCAAAATCAATAATCATCTTTTTTTCATTGGGAAGCCACTCGATTTTTACCCTTTCGCAGAGATCTTCCTCCAGGGTCACCAAAGTGCGGTCCGTGAATCCATTGCGCTGAAATCCCGTAAGGGCTACTTCATCCACATCTTCCAAAGTGGCCGTAAGATCAATTTCTTGGGCAGTTTCCTCCGTTTCATTCAGCTGATCGGCAGGATTGGTATCCTCTTCTGAGCTACAGGAAGCAAAAAGCAAAAGGCCTGCAATTACAGACATCTTTGCCAGGGACAGATAAGTTGGTTTCATGATAGATAGATTTTTTGTGAAAACTGCCCTTTGGACTATTCTCGACGAAGTAGGTTTAATAGCGAACCAAAATTTCTTCCAATGCCTTGCGCTGAAGGTCAGGGACATAGGTTTCATTTTTGGCGTAACCTACAGGAAGCAGGAGAAATGGTTTTTCGTTTTCCGGTCGTCCCAGGATTTTGGATAAAAAATTCATAGGACTCGGAGTATGCGTCACTGTGACCAAGCCTGCCTGATGGATGGCTGCAATCAAAAACCCACAGGCAATCCCCACAGACTCAGACACGTAGTAGTGTTGGATTTTTTCCCCTTCATGGATTCCATAGGATTGCTTAAATACCACAATCAAATAGGGCGCTTCCTCCAAGAAAGGCTTTTTCCAATCAGTCCCCAAAGGCTTCAAGTCGGCTTTCCAGCCTTCCGGCATTCGGTGGGAATAGCTGATTTTCTCCTCCTCTTCAGCAGCTTCTCTAATTTTCCTTTTGATATCAGGATCAGAAATCAGGCAAAATGTCCAAGGCTCCTTATGGGCACCGGAGGGAGCCGTGCCCGCTGTTCGGATAATATTTTCCATGACTTCCAAAGGAACCGGACGGGAATCAAACTCCCGTACCGTTCTCCTTTGGTTCATTTCTACAAAGAAACTCTCCGCTTTTGTTTTCAAATCGGCTTCGGAAATCTCCGGCCGTTGATACCGGATATGCGGGTGGCCATTTATTTCTTTTTTCTCCATATCACAAAAAAGAGGCTATCTCATAAATCATTTGGTTGTCAGCCTAACCCTTCGATTTCGAGACTACCGTCTCTCAAGTGCTCAGGGTGAGAGGAGTCGAAGACCGTTTCCAGCATTCTGGACAACACTTCAACTTCATTCAATGGGACAAGCTTAACTATTGAGACAGCCTCCTTTGTAGATTGATTTCCTATTTTTAGTCTATAGTAAATTCCTTGACTCCTCCCGGATAGGTGATTTCGACAGTTTTGTCGCAAGTGCCAAACCCATAATCCACGCTCACAGAAATTAGGGAATAAGTAAAACTAAGAACCCCACTGCTTGGGATGTAAATACCCTCATCCACACAGCTCTGCTTGACTAAAAGGGCCTCAGTCACCACTGCTGAATAATTATTCCCATCCCGGCTTACTCCTGAGGCTGTTCCGGTGATGGAAGCTTCATAGCCCGATTCACTTAAGGAAACGACGCGTGTTTGGTCGGAGGTGTAGGTCACGGAGGAGTTATCTGGCCAGGTGATTTTGCCATTCTCGATCTTGACTCGGAGAGTTACCCGACTATTGACCAGATCAATTCCTCCATTGGTGATGGTTCGTGTACCATCAATTTTAATTCCGTCCACTTCGTAGCCTTCAAAAGTCGTGGAAATAGAAGTTCCCGGGAAAAGAAAATTGCTACCAGAGTACACCAAGGTGATTTTGCCTTTTCTCATCACTCCATTAGGACTGGTGCATCCCTGTCCAAAATCGACTATGATGGTTTTCGTATTCTGATTGTGATTGACGGTAGCACCGGCACAGAGGTCGGCAGTTCCCATGGTCCGGAGACCCAAACCGCTACTCTGAAGGACTTCCAGAGTCAGGTAGTCCAAATCTTCAAATGCAGCATTGATGACAAATTCATCTTCTACCAAATCCAAGTCTGGCTCAGGGGCCACAGGATCGGTGTTTTCTCCACAGGAAAACAGCAGCACACCCAGGCACATCAAAATTAAAAGAGGGAATTGAGATAACTTTTTCATAGGCTTTAATTCGTTAAAAATCAGGCAAATTTACTTATTGTCATTTACATTTTTCGGGGTACTTGTCTTTTTAATCTTGGGCTTCCCCACACATCCGATATTTTGGGTAAGAGCAATTTCTTCAGGCAAAACCCCCATCCCTGTACGAGGGTCCCATTCTTGTGTGTCCTCATCGGGCTCGATTGGAAGCTTTTCTTTTGATTTCATCATCGTCTTGTTTCAATAGTCACCTTTTTCTAACGGCCAAGAGGCTATTTTCTATCTTTGGCCATGGGAAAATTTGATTTTGATCCTCAGCAGCTGGAAGACAAACTGAAAAGTACGAAAAAAACAGAGTCTCTTCTTTCACTTGGACGATTAGTCGTGTTTTTTGCTTTCTTGGGTGCAGGTGTGCTCAGCCTTTCCGACTCAGAGATTTGGTTGATTCCGGCTTTAGGACTGGGGATTCTTTTCCTCTTTCTGATCCGAAAGTTCAATCATATCCAAGATCAACAGAAGATTTACCTAGCACTTGGCCAAATGGCAGGTCGAAAAGCACAGCGTTTAGATAGAAATCTAAACGGGCTGGATACCGGACTTGAATTTGCTGACAAAAACCATCCTTTCTCAGGGGACTTGGATCTTTTCGGAGAGCACTCACTTTTTCAGCTGGTCAATCATACGTTTTCTCCTGCCGGAAAAGAAAAACTTGCCCAATTGATGAAAGAGGCCCTAAATCCCGATGCCTCCCAAGAAAGAAGTTTGGCGGTGAAGGCCCTTTCCGAAAGGTCGGATTTCCTTCGGGCCATGGAAGCTTCCGGACTGGCATTTTCCGAGGATGTTCCACTAAGCGACACTTGGAAAAAATGGCTGGGGAGAGTGGAGAAAAGATCAACCATCAACCAAATTCTGGCCTTGGCGGGCCCTTTGGGAGGCCTCGCCTTATTGGGTGCGACCATTTGGGGCAATCTTCCTCAGGGATATTTGGGCCTATGGGTGATTTTAGGAACAATTGCCCTGAGCAGGGTATTTGATCCGCTTAAACAAGCTGCTGATGCACTTCCCGTCTCATCAGTTCTCAAGTCCTTTGGAGTACGAGCACATTGTATAGAGCAGGAAAATTTCCGGAATTCTCTTTTGGAGGAAGAAAAGAGGAAGCTCTTTGGCGGAGAAGAATCAATCACCCTTCAGCTGAGCCAATTGGACCGACTGGCCCTTTGGGTTCAAAATCGAATGAATCTGCTCTACCTCCCTATCAACCTTCTTTTCTGGACAGATTTTCTGCTTTACGATCGCTTACTTTCCTGGAAATCCAAGGCAGGTCCTTCTCTTTCTACTCTCCCTGAGCACTTAGCCGATTGGGAAGTTTGGGTTTCATTGGGTGCATTTGAACTGGAAATGGAAGGAGACGGAAAAATTACCTGGTCAGTTGATTCACTTTTGGATGCGGAAGAAATAAGCCATCCTCTCATCCTTCCCTCCAAAGCCATTGCCAATTCACTGAAATTTGATGCAGATCATCGATTAGTAATTTTAACCGGTGCCAATATGAGCGGAAAAACCACCTTCATGCGCACATTGGGTATCAATTGGGTCTTGGCCAAATTAGGCCTAAGTCCCTTTGCTCGGTCGCTTACTTTGGGAAATTTCCAACTCTACACCAGCATGCGAAATACCGACAATTTAGGCGAAAGTGTCAGTTCTTTTTATGCAGAGCTGTTCCGAATCAAAAATTTGATTGATCGACTGGATTCGGGAGAAAAGATCCTTTTTCTACTCGATGAAATCCTCAAAGGGACCAATACTCAGGATCGTATTTCCGGTTCTCAGGCTTTGGTAGATCAGATTCTGCGAACACAAGGTTTTGGAATCATTTCCACTCATGATATCGAACTATCTGAACTGGCCGAAAGCAAAACAGGGGTCAAAAATTACTCCTTCCATTCGGAGATTCAGGATCAGGAAATCAAGTTTGACTACCTGCTCAAGTCCGGTGCATGCCCTAGCTTCAATGCCCACAAACTGATGGAATTGATGGGAATCCGGTTCAGATAAAAATAGTTTTGGCATTTTTCTTGAACAGAAGCATTTAATACTCGTTAGGAAAACCATTCGGGTTTATTTTGAAACCCGATTAGTCCCAATTTGGGCTAGGTCAAATCAAAGAAGAGTTGGTTTGAACGTATTTGAAATTGAGGGTGATTTTCTTAGCTCCGAAAGGAGATAGTTACTAGTAAAACTTTTGTTTAACCTAAATCAAAAAACCATGAGTTCTCTTTTGTATTTCATCGCAGTAATTTTAATCATCGGTTGGATTTTTGGAGTGTTTGTTTATAGTGTTGGGGGATTAATCCACATTTTATTGGTCTTTGCAGTCATCGCCGTCTTACTAAGGCTGATTCGGGGCAAGGGAGTTTGATCTTTCCGGAATTCCGAAGATTTCGGGGATAAATCCTTAATTTTGGGACCTCTATGGCCCATACTTCTCAAAATCAGATTTTAGGTGTTTTGGGTGGAGGGCAGCTTGGGCGTATGCTCATCCAGTCCGCCATCAATTACAATCAGGATATTCACATTCTAGATCCAGATCCCAACGCACCCTGCAAGGATATCGCCCAGCTATTTCAGGTCGGCTCGCTCAAGGATTTCGACACGGTTTATGCCTTTGGCAAAAGCTGTGACGTGATCACCGTTGAGATCGAGGCAGTGAATACCGATGCCTTACAGAAACTGGCTGATGAAGGAAAAAAAGTGTTTCCGCAGCCGCAAATCCTAAAATTGATTCAGGATAAGCGAGAGCAGAAGCAGTTTTATGCCGAGCACGGAATCCCCACTGCTGAATTCGTATTGACAGCGGATAAAGCGGATGTGATTGCCAAAAAAGACTTTTTGCCTGCAGTAAATAAGCTGGGTAAGGAAGGCTATGACGGTCGGGGCGTTCAGATTTTGCGGAGTGAGGCAGATTTGGGACAAGCTTTTGATGCGCCGGGCTTGCTAGAAAAACTGATCGATTTCGACAAGGAAATTGCAGTAACCGTAGCCAAAAATGAAAAAGGGGACCTGATCGCCTACCCTGCGGTGGAATGTGCTTTTCATCCTACCGCCAACTTGGTGGAGTTCCTTTTTGCCCCTGCGGAAATCTCTCCCGAAATTGAGGCGAAAGCCCAGGAAATTGCCAAAGACGTAATCCAAAAACTGGACATGGTCGGCATCTTGGCAGTAGAACTTTTCGTGACCAAATCCGGAGAAGTTTTAGTCAACGAGATCGCCCCCCGCCCACACAACAGCGGGCACCATACCATTGAAGCCAATTTTACTTCTCAGTTTGAGCAGCATCTTCGCGCAGTAATGAATTGGCCTTTGGGTGATCCTGGACTGAGATGTCCTGCCGCTATGATCAATTTGCTGGGGGAAGATGGCTACGCCGGAGAAGCAGTGGTAGAAGGCAAAGAAGAAGCTATGGCCGAAAAGGGTGTGTATATTCACCTTTACGGTAAAAAATTGACCAAACCTTTCCGAAAAATGGGACACGTGACCATTTTGGATGAAAATATCTCAAGCCTAAAAGCCAAGGCCAACCGAATCAAAGAATTGATCAAAATAAAATCCAACGCATGAACCCACAGGTAGGAATCATCATGGGAAGTCAGTCTGACCTTCCTATCATGGCGGAAGCCGCACAGTTTCTCGAAGAACTCGGAATCGCATACGAACTCACTGTGGTGAGTGCTCACCGAACCCCCCAGCGGATGATCGATTATGCGGGTTCAGCACGTGAAAGGGGGATCAAAGTGATTGTGGCGGGTGCCGGAGGTGCAGCCCACCTACCGGGAATGGTGGCATCCTTGACCAGCTTGCCCGTGATCGGAGTTCCGGTAAAAAGCTCCAATTCCATTGATGGTTGGGATAGCATTTTGTCCATTTTGCAAATGCCAAGCGGAATTCCAGTGGCTACTGTGGCACTCAACGGAGGGAAAAATGCCGGAATTTTGGCAGCTTCTATCGTGGGAGCCTATGATGCAGAAGTGGGGAAAAAGATGGATGCTTTCAAAGCCGGCCTTCGGCAAAAAGTCGAAGAATCCGCCGCTCAGATTGAGGAAAAAGGTTGGAAAGCTGTGTTGAAAAAGTAGAAAGTTGTAAAGTTTGCTATACTTTCCCCAACTAGTTCAAGTCTTCAGACTTGGACTCAGAGGGGTTTTAAAATTGGACTTTTGAGAATTGTCACATGGAACTGTAATGGCGCATTTAGAAAGAAGTTTGAAAAGATTTCTGAATTAAATGCTGATATCTATGTGATCCAAGAATGTGAAGATCCAGCAAGGGCCAATCACAAGGATTACCTAGAATGGTCAAAAAACTACTTTTGGATTGGTGATTCCAAAAATAAAGGATTAGGACTTTTTGCAAAAAATGGTGTCGATTTGAAGGCCTTAGATTGGTCGAATCAATATAAAGATCATTCTGTAAAATACTTTTTGCCTTGTCGTGTTAATGATCATTTTGATTTAGTGGGTATTTGGGCACATAGAAATAACTCCCCAAACTTTGGATACATTGGGCAAGTCTGGAAATATCTTCAGGTAAATCGAGATAAAATCGGAAATACTATCCTTACAGGCGATTTTAATAGCAATGTTATTTGGGATCAATGGGATCGATGGTGGAACCATTCGAATGTAATCCATGAACTTGGGGAAATCGGAATTGAAAGTTGGTACCATCGATTTTTCAAAGAGGAACAAGGGAAAGAGACACAGCCTACTTTATATTTTAGAAAAAGCGATCAAAGAGTATATCATATTGACTACTTGTTGGGCCCCAATAATCTACTGTCAAAACTAACCCATTTGGAAATCGGTACTCTTGAAAATTGGATAGCATTCAGCGACCATATGCCATTACTTTGTGATTTTTCAGTGCCAATTTCAAATAACCAGGACCTAGATACCCAATAACTTAATTTCTGATAACCAATAACCTTTTTCTCAAATGAACTGGAACAAACCCGTCAAATTCAAATTCAGTGGCGAAGATTGGGAAATGCCTCTTTCCACCTTGCTGCTTTTGATTTTTGTGACCCTAATCTTGATGTTGGGCGGAGCTTGGCTGGGTTTTCAGTTTGGAGCAGGACAGTTGTGATTCAATCCCAAATTTTATCTTGAGCCGATTAGCACCCCTAATCGGCTCATATTTTTTATAAATTTGAGCCGAATAATTAATCTAATCGGCTCATAATTTCATTATATTTGAGCCGAATAAGAATCTTAATCGGCTCATGAGCTACAATTGGCAACAAAAAGGATGGCCGGAATTTCAGTTTACTCCTGGATTGATTGATGATGTACAGCTCAAATTCCTGCTGAAATCCGGAAAATCAAACGGGCAGTATGCCGGAATTCCTGCAGAGAAGAAAGACCAGCTTCTTGTGGATATTCTCTTGTCTGAGGCGATCAAGACCTCCGAGATCGAGGGGGAATTTCTCAGCCGAGTGGATGTGATGTCCTCGCTTAAAAAGAATCTCGGCATTCATGAAGAACAGCCTCGATTGGTCAAAGATCATCGTGCCAAAGGCATCGCCAAACTCATGGTGGCTGTTCGACAGTCGTGGCAAAATCCGCTCAGCGACTCCATGCTTTTTTCCTGGCATGAGATGCTCATGGAGGGCAACCGCTATATCCAAGCCGGAAAATGGCGAAGTGGAGCAGAACCCATGCAGGTAGTTTCGGGCACACTGGGAAAAGAAGTCGTCCATTTCGAGGCGCCTCCTTCCGATCAAATCCCGAAGGAAATGGATCAATTTATCACATGGTTTAATGCCACAGCACCCGGCGGGACAAATCCGATTTTGAATCCGATTTTACGCTCAGCTTTAGTCCATTTGTACTTCGAAAGTGTTCATCCATTCGAAGATGGAAATGGTCGGATCGGCCGGGCATTAGCCGAAAAAGCACTTCATCAAGGTGTAGATCAACCGATTTTAATCAGCCTTTCCCAGGTCATCGAAGCAGATAGAAATCAATACTATGAGCAGCTCAAGAAGGCCCAAAGCACACTTCATGTGGATGAATGGCTTATTTATTTTGCTGATGTAGCCCTGAAAGCTCAGGAAAAAGTAGAAGAACTGATCGAGTTCTCCCTTCAAAAAACCCGGTTTTTTGACACCTACAGCCAAGAATTGAATGAGCGTGAGCTGAAAGCGCTGAATCGCATGCTTGAGGAAGGACCCGATGGGTTTGATGGGGACATGAATGCCAAAAAATACATGTCTTTAACAGGTGCTTCCAAAGCCACGGCCACACGGGATTTGCAGCATTTACGGGATTTGGGAATTTTCATTCCAAAAGGCGGAGGGCGTAGTATGCGGTATGAGGTAAATCTGTCTCATTGATTCAGAAAAGCTCCCCTTATAGCTACCAAGGCGATTCAAGTATTGGGTTCAAGTTTGGTGGGGCCTTAACAGTCTTTCAAAAAATTTGGTAAATTCCCTGATAAACTCTATCAATTATGAACTCAAAGAACCTATCCACCATCCTTTTTTGTGTATTCCTTACCGTCTCTTTTATCGGGTTAGGGAATTATTCGGTATTCGCTCAATCTTCCTGGAAATCTCCAACCTATCAAAAAGAAGCTTACCGAAAAGTGATAGTCTTGGCAAAAACTACAAATCCCGGAGCAAAGCGAATGCTGGAAGATGAGACCGTAGCAGAATTACAAGCGAATGGTATTCAAGCCATCCCTGCCTATTCCAATTTTTCCGAGGCAGATTTAGTATCCGAAGAGACTTTTATGGTCAAAGCCAACCAACTGGAAGCAGATGCGCTACTTGTCTATACTTTTAACAACCCTACCACGGAATACAAAAACTCCCCCCAAGTAAACGCCAGCATTGGGGTTCCGGTGAGAGTAGGAATCTTCAGCGGTTTTCTTGGCACCAGTGTACCTGTAGCAGGAGGTCCCAAACAAGTTCAAAAATTTTCAGGCACAGTTTTGTTTTACAACAAACAAGGGCCTGACATGCAATGGAGCCTAAATATCGGTGGAAAAATAGGCTCAGACTCTGCTAAGCAAGCTCGAAGCGTAGCCAAAAATGCCGTGAAAGCTGCTTTGCGAGACGGGATTTTTTGATTCAAAACCTCAATTCCGGAGAGGGAGACTCTAACTTTTCCAAAATCTAAAGCTTAGGAAAACTGGATTCCCTAACTTGAGTCCATGAATCCGCTTATTCAACTCAGACATACCCTCCATCAATTTCCCGAAACCGCCTTGGAAGAAACCCAAACGGCTAACCGCATTTTGGAATTCTTTAGGCCTTTGAATCCGGATCTAATCCTGGAAAAGTTGGGAAGGACGGGTTTGGCTTTTGTTTTTAAAGGAAAAAAACCAGGAAAACGTCTGCTCTTTCGCTGCGAATTGGATGGGCTTCCCATCGAGGATTTGAAAGAAAGCGATCACCAAAGCCAAATTCCCGGCAAAGGTCACCTTTGTGGACATGATGGACATATGACCATTATTTGCGGTTTGGGAGAAAAGCTTTCCCAAAACCGGCCTGAATCCGGTGAAGTAGTTTTGCTTTTTCAGCCGGCGGAAGAGACCGGAGATGGAGCCCGGGCCGTACTTGCCGATGAAAGATTTGAACAGATTCGACCGGATTTTGCTTTTGCTTTGCATAACCTACCCGGATATCCCCTTCATCAGATTGTGATGCGAAAAGGAACTTTCGCCGCAGGGAGTACCGGGATGACCATCATGCTGACCGGGAAAACTTCCCATTCTGCCCATCCCGAAGCAGGCATCAATCCTGCCCAAGCCCTCGCCCAACTGATTCAGGAATTACCCAAATTACCCCAAGAAGCGACCGGTTTTGCCTTGCTTACCTTGATTCATGCAGAATTAGGCAGTTTAGCTTTTGGAACGAGTGCCGGAAAGGGAAGCCTAAGTATGACCCTGCGGGCTTTTGATCAGCAGGATTTGGACGAATTGATCGAAAAGGTAAAATTCAAAGCAAATGGAATCGCTGAATCCGAGGGACTAAAAGTAGGGTTTTCCTTTGTTGAGCAATTTGCTGTTTCCGTCAATGATTCTGAATTGTATGCCTTGGTGGAAAAAGCGGCAAAAGATTTGGGTTTAAGTTTAACCGAAAAGCCAGATCCATTCCGCTGGTCGGAGGATTTTGGCTTATTCTCTCAGGTCTGTCCTTCGTTTTTGTTTGGCCTAGGCGCAGGTGAAAACTGCCCCCAACTCCATGAAGGCACCTATGATTTCCCGGATGAATTGATTGAGGCGGGGGTGGGGATGTTTTGGGGGATTTTATCCCAACTCCAATAAAAAATCCCGGAGATTAATCCCCGGGATTGAATCTTTTTCGGCTTGGGTTTTATTGGCCAAATGCTCTTAAAGGGGCATTCTAGAACCTGAATTTTTCACCAACCTCCACCTAGAGCCTTGTATAAATTTGCATAGCTACTTAATAATTCCTGCTTGGTGCCGGCATAGTTGAGCTGGGCATCAAAGGCTTGCCTTTGGGATTCCAGATATTCCAGATAGCTGGTGACCCCTTGATCGTAGCGTTCTCTGGAGAGATATTGGGCTTTCAAAGCCGCACGGACATGATCCTCTCTTGCGATAAGCTCCTTTTTCAGCGATCGGATATTAGCCAGCGTGTTTTCTACCTCCTGATAAGCCTGCAAGACTGTTCGCTCATAGGCCAAAATCGCCTGACGGGTTCGGCTTTCTTCTATATCTACTTGCCTTTGCAAAGCACCCCAGTTGAAAATAGGTCCTGCCAAAGAGGCGCCCAGATTCCAGGATGCCCCGTTGCTTCCCAAAGAAGAAAATTGAGTTCCAGCCACTCCAATCAGCCCACTTAGGGAAATATTGGGGAGACGATTGGCCTTGGCGGCCCCCGTGACAGCATTTTGAGCAATAATGCCCTGCTCCGCGGCAAGTACATCGGGACGACGAGCCAAAAGCTGCATTGGAAGAACTTCCGGAATTTCTATTTCCAAAGACTGTTCTCTCAGCGGGATTCCCATTTCCACTTGGCTTGGCATCTCTCCGGTCAACACCCGGATCAAGTTTTCAGTCTGCACAATCAAGCGCTCCCAAATAGGCACACTCCCCGCAGCGATGGCCGTCTGTATTTGAGCTTGATTGAGATCAATCTCAGCGATGATTCCCTTCTCAAAGCGGGCTTCGATGATGGTCTGCGTGCTATCTCTCAGGGCGAGTGTTTGCTGGGAAATCTCCAAACTCATTTGGTACCTCAACAACTGGAAGTAAGCATCGGCAACGGTGCTGATCAAGCTTAGTTGGGTAGCTCTATACCCTTCCATAGAAGCCAAAATATTAGCACGAGCAGCTTCATTAAGCCTTCTGTATTTCCCCCAAAAATCCAGCTCCCAACTCAAGGTCCCAAACCCGGTAAACAGATTGCTGGTAGGTATGGAGTTATTGAAAGCAAAATTTCCCCGCTGAGCTCCTGCACTGTAGCCTACAGCCGGGAGCATTTGGCTTTTCTGAACGGCAAGGGCGCTTTGGGCCTGCTGAATAGTTTCTGCAGCAATTATCAGGTCTTGGTTTTTCTCCAAGGCCTTTGCTACCAAAGTGTCCAAGACCGGATCCTGAAAAAGATCAAACCAGACAATATTGAGTGCGGAATCCACCTCAAGAGTATCCACATTTACAATGGATACTTCAGGAGAAAATGAGAGATCATTTTGCTGGAATCGGTCAGCAACAGGCACTGTGACTCCCTGATAATTCTGGCCTGATTTACAGGCAGTCAGGATAATCCCCCATACGATCAAAAGGCAATATCGTCTCATGCTTGTGTGGATTTAGGTGAGAGACTGTCCCGCTTTTCCTCGTACCTGGCCAGCTTACCAACCAACACAAAAAGCATGGGATAAAGAAAAACCCCGATCAGTGTGGCAACACCTATTCCCCCCAACAGGGCCATTCCCATGACTTTCCGGGCTTCGGCTCCGGATCCGGATGCCAAAATCAAAGGCAGTACCCCAAGAATAAAGGAGAATACTGTCATCAAAATTGGTCTAAACCGGAGTTTGGCTGATTCCACAGCTGCATCAAAGAGGGAGAGGCCTTCATCAAACTTGATTTTGGCAAATTCCACAATCAGGATGGCATTCTTGGCTGCCATTGCGATCAGCATGACCAAGGAAATCTGAGCAAAAATATTGTTCAAATAGGCTTCGTCCATCAGGCGAGCGAGGTACAAAAAGAGAAATGCTCCAAACAAGGCGAAAGGCGTTCCCAGAAGAATAGCAAAAGGCATGGACCAGCTTTCATATTGGGCAGCAAGAATTAAAAAGACAAACAGAAGCGAAAAGGCAAAGACTATTCCTGCCTGCCCGGATGCCTTTTTCTCCTGATAGCTCATCGCATTCCAGCTGAAGGTCATGTCATCGGGAAGCACTTCAGCGGCTACTTCCTCCAAAGCCTGCAAGGCCTGGGCAGAGGAAAAGCCTGATGCTGGAGTGCCTGTCACTTCCGCTGAACGGAAAAGGTTGAATCGGTTGGTGTAATCAGGCCCTGCCGTTTTCACCACTCGGACAAAGCTGGAAACAGGAACAGGGTCCCCTTGATTGTTTTTTACATAGAAGAGCTCCAGGTCATTTTCATTTTGCCTGTATTCGGGTTCGGCTTGTACATAGGCTTTGTACAGTCGCCCAAATCGATTGAAGTCATTGACATAGGCTCCGCCCAAAAACGCCGCAAAGGTGGTATAGACATCATTTATTCGGACGCCTGTTTTGAGAAGTTTATCAGAATTGACTTCAATGGATCTTTGGGGAACTACCGCTTGATAGGTCGTGAACGCCGAGGCGATTTCGGGCCTTTCTTTGGCTGCTTGGATAAAGGCATAGGTATTTTGGGCGAGATAGGCCGGATCCTTGCCTCCCTTATCCTGAATCATAATGCTGAATCCGGAGCCATTTCCCAGACCCGGAATAGCAGGAGGTCCGAAAGCCATGGCCACTCCTTCCTGAATCTGTTTCGAGAGTAGCATATTGAGGCGATCCTGAATTTCTTTGGCTGTAGCCTCTCTCTCATCCCAAGGTTTCAGTGAGAGAAACATAAACCCGGTATTGGGAATAAAGGTATTGGCCAGCAAGCTAAATCCGGAAAGCCCCGTAGCATACTCCACCTCAGGCTGAGAAAGGACAATTTCCTCGATTTTCTTCATCACCGCGTCAGTTCGCTGCATGGAGGCCGCATTGGGTAGCTGAAGGTTGACAAACAAATACCCCTGATCCTCTTCAGGAAGAAATCCTCCCGGGACTAGCTGGGCAAAAAACCCTGCAGCAACCAAGGTGATTACCACATAAATGGCTCCCCGCTTCAGCTTCCCTGCAATGACTTTGGTAGCTCCAGAATAGCTTTCTGTGCTTCGGTCAAACCAATTGTTGAACTTTTGGAAAAACCTTCCCAATATTCCTTTTTGATTTCCCTCAGGCTTTTTGAGCAAAAGCGCACAAAGTGCCGGGCTTAAACTCAAGGCATTAATGGAGCTGAAGATTACAGATATGGCGATCGTAATGGCAAACTGCTGATAAAGTTTGCCTGTAATCCCGGCCATAGCCGCTACCGGTACGAACACCGCTACCATGACCAAAGTGGTCGCAATAACCGGCGCGGTAACTTCCTTCATGGCATGAGTCGTGGCATCTTTGGGGCTCATCCCTTTTTGCAGATTAACCTGCACGGCCTCCACCACGACTATAGCATCATCCACCACGATCCCGATAGCAAGTACTAATCCTAAAAGAGAAAGCGTATTGATAGAGAATCCAAGCAGAGGAAAAACCATAAATGCCGCCACAAGAGAAACCGGAATAGCCAATGTGGGGATCAAAGTAGCTCTCCAGTCCTGAATAAAAATAAACACGACCAAAATCACGAGTACCAAGGCGATGATCAGCGTCTCGATGATTTCATCTATCCCTGCAATAATCGGGTCTGTGGAATCCAAAGAAACCTCATAGTCTATCCCCTCTGGAAAGCTCTTTTTTAGCTCATCCATAGTAGAAATGAGCTCTTCGGCGATTTCCACTGCATTAGAGCCCGGAGACTGATAGACTGAAATGATCGCACATTCTTTCCCATTCAGTCGGGTGAAGGCATTGTAGGATTCTGCACCCAACTCTACCCGGGCAATATCCTTGACCAAAACCTGACTTCCATCCACTCCTGATCGAACCACAATGTTTCCAAACTCCTCCTCGGTCACCAAGCGGTCAGGAAGCTTCACTGTGTAGGTAAACTCTGTACCTGCCGGTGCCGGCTCCGAACCGAATTTTCCTCCGGGAGCGATCACATTTTGCTGGCGGATCGCATCCATGATTTCAGGAATAGTAATTCCCAGCTTGGCGAGTCGATCCGGCTTCACCCAGATTCTCATGGAATAATCACTTGCGCCCAAGACCACCACCCGGCCAATTCCTTTGAGTCGGGCCAGCTGATCTTTGATATTGATGCTGGCGTAGTTGCCTAAAAACTGCTGATCATAAGCACCATTTGGCGAAGTCAAGGAAATCAACATCAAAATGTTGGGCATGGACTTCTCAGTTTTCACCCCCAGTCTTTTCACCTCTTCGGGAAGCTTGGGAGTAGCCGCAGCGGCACGGGTTTGGGTGAAAACCGTATTCATATCAGGGTCAGTCCCGAGGTCAAAGGTCACATCCAAAGCCAAAGTACCGTCATTGGAATTGGTGGACTTCATGTAGAGCATATTCTCCACTCCGTTGATTTCCTGCTCCAGTGGAGAAGCGACTGACTGCTCTACCGAAATGGCATTCGCACCAGTGAAAGCAGTACTGACCCGCACCACAGGAGGAGTGATCGCGGGATATTGCTCTATGGCCAAACCCAAAATGGAAATTGACCCGATAATGACCATAAACAAGGCGATCACTATGGCCACAATGGGTCTTCGGACAAAGAAGATGTGTTTGGTTTCTTCTGATTGGCTCATGGGATCAGTCTTGGAATTGGGACTCAAACTTTACCTCCACAGGCTGAATCACCAGTCCTTCGGCGACTTTTTGCAAGCCTTCTAAAACAATCTTATCACCAGGACTGACTCCTGACTCAATCAAAAAATAGTCTCTATAAGGCCCTGTCAGTTTGACTTCTCGCTGAGTAAGCTTATTCCCTTCTCCAACCAAAAAGACAAAAAATCGACCCTGAAACTCATTCACCGCTCGTTGGGGCACCAAGATTCCATCCGGCACAGTACTGATAGCGGCTCTGACCCGGGCAAATTGACCCGGGCGGATTAGGCTCTCGGGGTTAGGGAAAGTAGCCTGAATCAGGATAGTGCCCGTATTGGTATCGATTTGCCGGTTGACGAAATCCACATATCCTTCGTGATTGAAAACCGAACCATCCGCCAAAATCAGGCGGAGTGCCTGTGCTCTCTGCTCTTTATTGTGGTGCTCCTGATAATCTCTAAACAAATCCAGGTAGTCATTTTCGGAAAGGAAAAACTCCACCCTTACCGAATCAATAATCGAGACCGTATTCAAAATCACCGGATTGGGATCTCTCCCCACAAACTCGCCGACTTTGGCATTGGTCTTCCCGATCAATCCGGAAATAGGGGATTTGATGCTGGTATACCCCAGCTGAATATTCTGAAAATTGACGCGGGATTGAGCTGCCTCTACCATGGCTTCGGCCGATTTTTTCCGGCTTACTGCTGCGTCTAAGTCTTTTTTGGAAATGGCGTTGATTTCAGCAAGTGGCTCATACCGGGCCAGATCATTTTCCGCCTGAGTCAGAGAGACCTTGGCTTCAGCCAATTGACTCATCGCTGTATTGACATTTTCTTTCAGAGGATCAGGGTCAACCGTGTAGAGCAAATCTCCCTTCCTAACCATCCTTCCTTCCTGAAAATGAATCCCTTCCAGAAAACCCTCGGTTCTAGCCCGGATTGGGATATCCATTTTACCATAGATTTGGGCTACAAAATCCTTTTCCAGTTTGACTTCTTGGGATACAACTGGAGTAACCTTCACTTCCGGAGGGGCTTGGGAAATCGGCTCTGTAGTTTTGCTGCAGGAAAAAGCCACAAGTGCCAATAAGATGAAAATGGGTTTCTTTTTCATAAATGAAAACGTAGTAAAGTCTGAATTTAGAAAAAAAATTTTCCCCAAGTCTTAATCATCAAGTATTTCGTCGAATTTGGAAATAGAGCATTTTCCCAAGTATTTATTCCCCCTTATGCCCAAAATCAAGATAAAAAATTCCTTTCCCTAAGCTGATAAATGTCATGGCTGGATTTAGCAAAAAAATACCCCGACAGCCATCAGGCATATCGGGGCATTTTAAATCCAGAGAAGGAATTTATTTCTTTTGCGCCTTTTTCATCGGATTATCTCCCATGGAAGCGCCTCTTACACCACCTGCACCTTTGAATAATTCAAATCGGGTAGGCTGGTATTGTCTTGGCCAATAGTTGCTGCTTTCGTCTATATCGGCTGTTTCACGCTTTGGATCGAGGACAAAACGCACGACTTCTTTTTGCTTAGGGAAAACTTTGGTCACCTGAGATTCATTTTTTCTCCAGATCTCGGCAGGAATCCGCTCGATTTCAGAGGTACCATCTGCATAGTGAAACTCAATAATCAAAGGCATCACCAATCCTCCCACGTTTTTGAAGGTCATCTCATAGAAGTTCAGGTTGCTGTTGAGTAACGCTTTTTCCTTGTCAGATAGACTAGCCATAAACTTCTTGTAGGCATCCTCGTCCTCCGGAGTGACAGTAAACGGATTGTAGCTGTTGTAGAAATCACGGGTAGCAGGATCGGCTTCTACGACTGTCTGCTCCACATCTGTTTTATTGTACTCTTTGGAGACATAGCTTTCCTCCCGGTCAAACTCCGCTTTGGCATCTGCCTTCTTCTGTGCTGCAGTTCTGTTGTCCAGCTTGTACCATTTCACATCTTCGATAGCGATATCCACCGGTTCGGTACCATAGAACCATCCTCTCCAGAACCAATCCAGGTCCACCGCGGAGGCATCTTCCAAGGTTCGGAAGAAGTCATCCGGGGTCGGATGCTTGAACATCCATCTTTTGGAATACTCCTTAAATGCAAAGTCAAACAAGTCACGACCCATCACGGTCTCGCGAAGGATATTCAAAGCAGTGGCCGGCTTGGCGTAGGCATTGGGACCAAACTGAATGATGTTTTCCGAATTAGTCATGATCGGCTCGAGCAAGTGCTTTTCACTTCTCATGTAAGGGACAATTTTATGTGCTGGACCACGACGGGAAGGATAGTTTCTGTCCCACTCCTGCTCTGCCATAAACTGCATAAAGGTGTTCAATCCCTCATCCATCCAGGTCCACTGACGCTCGTCGGAGTTGACGATCATCGGGAAGAAGTTGTGACCTACTTCGTGGATGATCACGGAGATCATGCCATATTTGATCGCATCTGAGTAGGTACCATCGGCGTCCGGACGACCATAGTTGAAACAGATCATCGGGTACTCCATTCCATTGGAAGCCTCTACCGAAATGGCAGTGGGATAAGGATAATCAAACGAATGAGCTGAATAAGACTTGAGCGTATGGGCTACTACCTTGGTGGAATACTGCTCCCAAAGCGGATTGCCCTCTTTGCCGTAGTAAGACATGGCCATCACGTCTTTTCCGGCCAGTTTCACAGCCATGGCATCCCAGATAAACTTGCGGGAAGAAGTCCAGGCAAAGTCACGGACATTTTCAGCCTTAAACACCCAGGTTTTCTTTCCGGTCGCTTTCTTCTTTTCCAAGGCTTCAGCTTCAGCCTGAGTACGGATGACTACAGGGGTATCATAAGTCTGCTTGGCTTTGTTCCAACGCTCCAGCTCGGTGGAAGAAAGCACTTCCTCAGGATTCTGAAGTACCCCAGTCGCACCGACCATATGATCCGCAGGTACTGTGATCCGCACTTCATAGTCTCCAAAAGTCAAAGCAAATTCTCCTGAACCCAGGAACTGCTTGTTTTGCCAGCCTTCGAAGTCTGAGTAAACGGCCATTCTTGGAAACCACTCTGACATGGTGTAGAGGTAATTGCCGTCTTTCGGGAAAAATTCATACCCTGGACGACCTCCGATAAAGCTCATCCGATCAGTGATATTGAAACTCCAGTCTATGGAAAAAGTAAAAGATTCTCCGGATTTGAGTGGCTGAGGAAGGTCAACCCGCATCATGGTTTTGTTGATGGCGATATTCAGAGGATTGCTATCGGGACCTTTGATCGAAAGGATTTTGATATCGTGATCATCTGAATGCCAAAGAATACCTTCCAATGCCCGCATGGACATTCTTGGTCCTATGCTGGATTCGGTCACCTTTGGTGTGTCAGAATCTTTTCCTCTGTTATTTTGATCCAGCTGAAGCCAAAGATAGGTCAGCTGATCAGGGGAATTGTTGATGTAGGTTACAGTCTCAGAGCCTTTGATGGACTGATTGTCGTCATTGAGCTCGACATCGATGACATAATTGGCCTGCTGCTGCCAGTACATGTGACCGGGTGCCCCGGACGCGGTACGATAGACATTGGGAGTGCGCAGCATGGTCCCCAACTGCTCAAAACGGACAGCGTGGTTTTGCTCGGTATGCTGAGCCAGCAAGGGAGAGATTCCCGCCAATCCCAAAGCGGCAATCGCGAGTAGTTTTTTCCTCATGTTCATATTGGTCCTAATTCGATTTTCTAAGTAACAACTTGATGTCCAAACAGAAAAGAATTCTGTTTTGGAAGGTAATTTTTTACCAAAATTTGGTCTCCAGCATCAGAATGCAGGCAATGCCCAGCACAAACGCAGAGACAATTAAGGTCCAGTCCTTTCTGTTGACCCCAGCTAGATGAAGCAAGGAAGTAACCAAAAGGAAAGCGGTCACGATGATGATTTGCCCTACTTCCAGACCGATATTGAATGCCAACAGAGGCTGCCAGATGCTTGCTTCTTTTCCCAGTAATTCCTTCAGGTAATTGGAAAAACCTAAACCATGGATCAATCCAAAAAATCCCGCGAAGAAGTAGTTCAGAGAGATGCCTTTCCCATTGGAAGGTTTGGGCTTGAATAGGGTAAACAAGGCCGTGATAGCAATGGTCACCGGAATCAGAAACTCGATCACATCCGACCGTACATTGACTACATTGAAGGTGGCCAAAGCCAAAGTCAGCGAGTGCCCAATGGTAAAGGCGGTGACCAGAATCAGGATTTTTTTCCAATCCCGGGCGACATATACTGCACAAAGTGCCAGGACAAATAGGATATGATCAAACCCATTAATATCCAAGATATGCTGGAGTCCAAGTTTGAAGTAAAGCTGGAATAAATTCATCTTCGGGTGATTCGTCTCAAATGAGTTAAATTGCGGGCAATAATACACCGAAATTCCCAAATTCAGCTCATTTCTTTGACTAGATGCAACACACTTACATTTTCATTTTCTCAATTTGGATGAGTCTTTTCCATCCTTTTTTCATTAGCCTCACGGAGATGAGATACAATCCTGCTTCCCAAAAGATGGAAATCGCCCAGAAGATTTTTTGGGATGACCTGGAAGTGGCCTTGGGAAATGAGTTTGAGGAAAAAGTGGATTTTCTCAAGCCTAAAGACAAGGCCAAACTGGAAAGTCAACTCAAAACCTATCTGCTGAAGCACAACCAAATCTGGGTCAATGGCAAATTGCTAACGCTAAATTACCTGGGCTATGAAGTGGAAGAAGATGCGGCTTGGTTTTATTTGGAATCCTACCAAGCCGAAACCCCCAAAACCGTAGAAATGAAAAACACGATTTTGCTTGAAGACTTTGACGGGCAGCAAAATATCGTCCATGTCTATTTTCAATCCAAGTCCCCCCGAAGCATGCTTTTGGGAAAAGGGGAGGAAAAGGGGAAGGTGGAGTTTTAGGATCTAGACTTTAGACATAAGACATAAGATTTTAGACAAAAAGCCGCCAGAATATCAATTCTGACGGCTTTTTTGGATAATTGATCTAGACCTTAGATTTAATCAGCTAATTAGGAATCAAGAGAAATCCAGCCCAGAACTGGTCGGGGCTGGATTCTAAGTTATTTATAAAACTGCTTTCGAATACCATTTGGGCCACCCCATTCCTCATCAGGAATTTCCAGAGGCTTGAATTCCACACCCTTGTCCATTTTCTGTTTTTGGAGTTCGGTTTTTAGCTCTTCCGAGATTATTAGATATCTTGGACCAGTAGTGTGAATGGACAAAACATGATGTGGACAATCTTCTTTTATGATTATTCTGTAGGGGTACCTTTCATCCATGTGCCACATTTCCTTTTCTCGGAAATTATTGAAATCACATAGGTCTTTAAATTGAATGATTTGTTCAGAGACTTCATATCTGGCACGAGGTTCATTTTCCTCACTGATAAGTTTTCTTTTTCGGAGGAAGAATTCAGATTTCGTAAAATCTACCCATTCATCATCGAAGATTACTTTATCGGTAATCCAATAGCCTTCTACAAACTCCTTTCCTCTTAAAACTGGACAGGGATAATATCGGATATTTTCATTTCTAAAAGATTCAAAAAGCGATTTTGCCCGAGTAGATACAATTACTCTCATTGAAAGATTTGAGGAAGGCCTGTAGAAATCCTGAAGTTTCCCACTTGCTTTAATTTGTTGAGTATGGATTTTGTGAAGGGACAAATCCTCAACTACTCTTTTTTGGCTCCCCATAATTAAATCTTCCTCTTTAAATTCGCGATCATATACAATTTTTGCAACATTGTAGATATCATGTAGTTCGAAGTAATTCATCGGAATATTAGATAATTGATTTCATTCTGTTCTGGATAGATTGAATTATCAAAAGGGTTAGTCTTAATCAATCGAAATAAAGAATACGCGTTAACTGAAAGTCTCCAAGACTGAAACTACAATAGAAATAACATCCTCAAAATACCCTATGAAGGGTATTTTTAACAGGTTTTTAAATAAAATAGACCTGTCAGTACCGAAAGCCTTTTGGACTGACAGTTCTAAAAAGAAAAAAACCGCCAGAAACTTAATTCTGACGGCTTCTCATCGGTCATCGGCCCCTCAACCAGCTCGGGGACCGAAATCAAATCTTCTCAAATATTCTTCTAAAGCTCGTCGCCTCAGCGATTCGCCCATGAAGTTCTGAGATGGCTACGCGCTCCTGCTCGGTGGTATCTCGGTGACGGATGGTGACGGTATTGTCTTCCAAAGTCTGATGATCCACGGCGATACAGAACGGCGTGCCGATCAAGTCCTGACGGGTATAGCGCTTGCCGATTGATCCGGAATCTTCATAGATGATATTGAAGTCGTATTTCAGCAGGTTGACGATTTCCTGCCCTTTCTCAGGCAGTCCGTCTTTCTTCACGATCGGAAGAATGGCTGCTTTCACCGGAGCTATTGCCGGGTGGAACTTCAGGTAAGTTCTGCTCTTTTCCTCGGTTTTCTCTTCCGTGTATGCGTTGCAAAGGGTCAAGAGGAACAAGCGGTCCGCACCGATGGACGTCTCGATCACATACGGGATATAGTTTTGGTTGATCTCCGGATCGAAGTACTGCTGCTTTTTCTTGGAGTATTCCTGATGGGACTTTAAGTCAAAGTCGGTTCTGGAGTGGATACCTTCCACTTCTTTGAAGCCAAACGGAAACTCAAACTCGATGTCCATCGCTGCATTGGCGTAGTGGGCGAGCTTTTCGTGGTCGTGCTTGCGAAGCTTTGCCGCAGGCGTGCCCAAAGCCAAATGCCATCTCATTCGTGTATCTGCCCACTTCTGATACCAATCGAGCTCCGTGCCAGGGCGTACAAAGAACTGCATCTCCATCTGCTCAAATTCACGCATACGGAAGATGAACTGACGGGCTACGATCTCATTTCGGAAAGCCTTTCCGATCTGCGCGATCCCGAAAGGAACTTTCATACGTGCCGTCTTTTGCACATTGAGGAAGTTGACAAAAATCCCCTGTGCGGTCTCCGGACGTAGGTAGATGGTCGAGGCATCTTCTGCTACCGAACCCACTTGGGTCGAAAACATCAAGTTGAACTGACGGACATCGGTCCAGTTGGATGTACCGGAAATCGGGCACTTGATACCTTCGTTGGTGATCAGATCACGCACTCCAGCTAGATCTTCTGCTTCAAGGAGTCGGGCCAAAGCAGCGGTGAGCGACTTGGCTTTTTCGACTTGACCTTCATTTTCCAACTTGGCAGCATGCTCTTCGACTAATACGTCAGCACGGTAGCGCTTCTTGCTGTCTTTGTTGTCGATCATGGGATCGTTGAAGCTGTCCACGTGACCAGATGCTTTCCAAGTGGTCGGATGCATAAAAATCGCCGCATCGATCCCAACGATATTGTCGGATACGCGGGTCATGGTCTCCCACCACAGGCGCTTGAGGTTATTTTTCAATTCGACTCCATAAGCCCCGTAGTCATAGACTGCCTGCAGGCCGTCATAGATCTCAGAACTTGGGTACACAAAACCATACTCTTTGGCATGGGAAATAATATCTTTCAATTGGGCGTTTTCGCCTGGAGTTTCTGTCTTTGCCATAGGGCGCAAAAATAAGGAAACAAATTGATTTCAAGCGTGAAAGAAAGAAGAGTAAAAAGGGAAATTATTGGTATTCCAATCTAAAAAAGGCCTCAAAACTCTTGATTTTGAAGCCTTTTTTCTATTCCGATTAATTTATCTAATCGTGTACTTCACTCCAATCCCTCCTCGAAGATAGTTGCCGTATTCGCTATAAAACACCGGCGACACCTCTATCAGGAATCCAAAATCCTTGTTATTGAAGGGTTTGATGAGGGCACCTACAGGGATTGCAAAATAGGTTTCGTCGTAGTACCGGTCCTTTCTCGGGTGATAGTGGTCAAAAAGCCCCAATCCCAGTCCGAAATAGGCATTGACTTCGCTCTTTTGGACGAAATTATAAGCACCGACCAATTCCAGCCCCAATTCTCTTCCCAGTCCCAATCTTCCGTCAAAGAAGAAGGTCTTGTCAGGATCGGTTCCCACCGTTACAAAGTTTCGTGAATTCTGAAGATTAAGTCCTACGCTGACCTGGGAAAAGGATAGAGAAGCAAATCCCAGCAAGAAGAGGGATAGCATCAGCAGCTTTTTCATGATAATAAACAGTTGGTTTAGATCACCTTTTGGCAAAGTCCAAGCCAATTTTGATTACCAAGCTCCTTCTGCCCGAGGGATTTTTCTGCCTTCCTTGGAGGAAATAAAGGCAGCTTCGATCAGTTTCAGCACAGTTATCGTCTGAGGGACAGTCACCAAAAGCTCCACTCCCTCAAGTATGGCTTGGGCTACATTTTGGTAAAAAATCCGGTAATCACCTTTTTCAGTCGGCAGAGGCTTTGTTTCATTTTCCAGATAAAGTTTGCCCCAACGCTCTTCCGGTTCTACTCCCCAATTATTCCCTTCGGGCCTTTTTCCATCCTTGAAAGCCTGCTCCTGTACATCCAGGAAAAACTTCTGATAGCTTCCTTTTTCTCCCAAAAGCAAAAACTTAGGTGTAGATACATTGACCAAAACTCCAGCAGTCACTCTTGCCTTGAAGCCCGGGTAAAAGAGGGAAATTTCGAAGTAATCATCCGAAACGGCGTTAGTACGCTGTTTTAGGATATCTGCAAAAATACTCTCCGGCGCTCCGAAAAGGAGAACAAGCTGATCGATCAGGTGGACTCCCAAGTCGTAAGTGATGCCGTTTCCGGGAACGTCCTTTTCTCTCCAGTTTTCAGAAACCTGAGGCCGAAACCGGTCAAAGTGAGATTCCACGTAGACCGATCTTCCCAAGGTCCCCTCTGCTACCAGTTTTTGCAGGGTTCGAAAATCTCCGTCATATCGGCGATTGTGAAAGACACTGCAGACCAGGCCTTTTTCGGAAGCTATTGTCTGTAACTCCTCTGCCTCCCAAGAGTGCACGGTCACGGGTTTATCGACCACCACGTGTTTTCCTGCCAGGAGACATTGCTTGGCCATGGGAAAGTGGAATTCATTGGGCGTAGTGATACAAATCAAGTCCGCAGCATCGGCCTGCAGCAGATCGTCGAGGCTGCGGTAGGTTTTGACCCGAGGGTATTTGCTTTCACATTTATTGCTGTTTCGCTCGACGACAGCGACTAGGTCCAGGTCCGGACAAACGTCGATCAGCGGGGCATGCATTTTTTCAGCTACAGAACCATAGCCCACCAATGCGGTACGAATAGGAGATTTCATGGGAAAGATTACAGGTTCATTTCCTTGGCCTTGTTCAGCAAATCGACCAGAGAATTGACCTGAAGTTTTTGATTGATGTTTTTGCGATGAGTCTCGATGGTTTGAATGCTGAGATTGAGGGACTCGGCCATGTCTTTATTAATCATTCCATCGGTGATCATTTTCAGGATTTGTGTTTCCCGTCGGGACAGGCGGTATTTTTCCCTAAACCCGTCAAAAAACGGCCCTTGTTTGGACTGCTGGATTACCCGGTCAAAATTTTTGATATACCTTCCTTCGTACACTTCTGTGATGGAAAAAATCAACTCATCCGGGTCAGCATCTTTGAGAATAAATGCGTCTGCACCTAAGGCGACCGCCTCTTTGAAGATTTTTTCATCATCATACATAGAAAGCACGATTACTTTAATCTCAGGAAAATGCTTTTTGCAATACTTCAACACCTCAAAGCCATTGACCACGGGCATGTTGAGGTCAGTGAGTACGATGTCCACGGGGTTGTCTACCAGATATTCGAGAAGCTCCTTCCCATTAGGAAATAGTTCTTCAACCAAAAAGCCTTCATGCTCTTCGATCAAGCCCTCGAGGGCTTTGGCAAATAGTTTATGATCATCGGCTAATGTAATCCGAATCATAGGAAAATAGGAAGGGTGATTATTGGTTGACAGCTCACTAAGAACTTCTTAAAAATAGGATTGAAATTTCAATTTGACAAGGGAATTCCGATGATCGGAAAAAAGAACCTACTGGTCTCATTCATCTTGATCTTAAAATCCACTTGAATTTGCTGGGCAACTCCTCAATCGGATTAAGGCTTCTTTGCCTGTCCGCCCGTACGATTTTCTGTCCGCCATCGGGGGTTAAGTGTACGCAAGCGTACAGATATTTTTGGCAAAAGGGTCTAAATCAGCTGTTTTGGCCCCTTTTTATTTTGGGTCTGCTTTTGGCATTAACCCCCCTACGAAAACAAACCAACTTATTTACTGCCATGAATACTTCAATCTTTTCCCAAAAAAACGTCTGTGCGGCTCTGGGTTTTGCCATGGCAATCACCATAGTTCTCAAAGCGAAAGCTGAAACCCAACTAGCACAGCAAACTGCCCGATTTGAAATCACTAAACCAACTACTCCACAAATCGGATTGGAAGCCAACTCAGGTCCTGAACTTCTTCAGGTAGACATTTATAAAACTCCCTCCACCCCCGCGCACACGGCGCCCGAGGTGGGATAAAGAGTGACTCGTAAGGGTTAATTTGGTTGATTGTTTGGTATAAAAAGAGGCGGGTTTTACCCGCCTTTTTTTTGATATCCTGATTTTGGACAGGAGATATTGCTTAGCCCGAGGGGTCTCTAGCTTAACTTTCAGTGATGGTATTCAACTTGGCCAGGAAGCTGTTGTAATATTGCCTTCCTACCTGCACTACTGCTCCGTTTTTGAGATTGATGTCCTTGGTATTGAAGCTTTCGATTTGGCCCAATTGAACAATGAAAGACTTCTGAACCCGGAGAAAAAGATGGGAAGGAAGAATTTCTTCAATTTCCTTCATGGACTTACGAATGCTGTAGTCTCTGTTTTTGGTAAAGATGGTGACCATGTTGCCATTGGCCTCCACGTAGTACAGGTCATCGTATTGTACCCGCTCGAAGGCATTGTCGGCTTTTATAAAAACCGCATCATCCACCAAAAAGGGACTTTCATTGCCTACTTTAACTACCGCCGCTTCCGGGGCAGGCTTGGTGCGCTTGTTATAGAGAACGATTTCTACAATGGCGTGAATGTCATTCGTATTGAATGGCTTCACGATAAAGCCCGCCGGAGAAATTCGCTTGGCCCGCTCGATAATAGTCGGGTCACTGTAAGATGTCACGAATACCAAAGGAGCATCCACCATCTGCTTTATAATCTCCCCAAGCTCAATTCCGTCCTTGTCTCCCTTCAGCTTGATGTCCATGAAAATGAGATCAGGCCGGTATTTCTTGATGATCTTGATACACTGATTGGCAGAGTTGGCGATATCAATATTGACATAGCCCAGGAGCTCTAGGATCTCCTGAATGTTTTCTGCAATGCTGATTTCATCTTCTACGATCAGTATTCTTTCGTCTTTCATAGGGCAATAACGATAGTGCTTTGAGGTGAAAGCTAAAGGATAAGTCCTTTAGTCAAACTAATGTCCAAATTTTCTTTTGAAAATCAAATGCTTTTTTTTGCCTATGAAAATTAAAGACTCATCATTTCTTTGAATCGGGCAGCTTGCCTTCTGCTCACCTCGATCCGATCTCCTCCTCGAAGAGTTACTACCAAGCCACCATTAAACCAAGGCTCGATAGCTTCCACCCAGCCCAGATTGATGATGTGCTTGCGGCTGGCACGGAAAAAAGACTTCTCATCCAGCCTGTCATCCAAGGCGTTAAGTGACTTATGGATCATTGGCTTGAAGTTGTCAAAGTAGACCTTGATGTAGTTCCCGTCTGATTCGAAAAGGCGCACATTGGACAGTCTTACAAACCAGCAGCGGTCCCCGTCCTTTACAAAAACCTGGTCATCCAGAGTGAGTTTTTTATTGTTTTGATAGCCTCCGTTTTCCTGATTTTTTGCGGCTCCCTCGATTTTTCCGATCAGGCGGTTGATAGCTTCTTCCAGGCGCTTGGGTTCAATCGGCTTCAGGAGATAGTCCAGGGCATTGACCTGAAAGGCCTTCAGCGCATATTCGTCATAAGCTGTGGTGAATATGACGTGGGGTACATGGTCGAGCTCCTCCAATAGGTCAAATCCTGTTTTCTCCGGCATTTGGATATCCAGGAAAATCACATCCGGCTGGAGCTGTTCGATTTTTTCCTTGGCATCATCCACATTGACTGCTTCCCCTACGACCTCCACGGTCTCCAGTTGATTTAGCAAAGTGATCAGCTCTTTTCTGGCCAATCTTTCATCATCAATTACAATTGCTCTCATTATTATAGGCTTTCGTTATTCTAAAGTAACTCTTTGTTTCGGAATTTTGATTTCGGTTATGACAAATTGGTTGCCGGAGTTGAAGATCCGGAAACTGGCCTTGTCTCCATAAAGAAGCTTTAGGCGCTGCTTGGTGTTTTCCAATCCATGCCCTCCTTCTTTTTTCTTTTCCTTGGATTTTTGGCTGGTCAGGTAGCCGCTGTTTTTGACCTGAATATATAATTCATCCTGCAAGCCTTCCCTGCACTTGATCTCGATAAGGCCACCTTTTACCAAATTGGAAATGCCGTGCTTGATGGCATTCTCCACTATGGTCTGCAGCATCATGGGCGGGATTTTGTAAGAATATGCTTCATCCTCGATCATATAAACTACTTCCAATCTTTCTTCAAATCGGATGGATTCCAATGCCAGGTAGTCCTTGACCGTCTCCAATTCATCTCCAAACTCAATCACCTGCTTTTTATCCATCATCAAGGAAAACCGAAGCATGTTTGAAATGCGGGTGATGGCCGTCTTGGCTTTTTCCGGGTCTTCGTCCACCAGGGCGCGAACAGAATTTAAAGCATTGAAAATAAAATGTGGATTTAGCTGACTTTTCAGGTGGTTGAGGCGGATTTCATTGATCTTGGCCTCGTACTTTAGGCTGTTGTTGTAGTTGTCCAAAAAGTGAAACAGGAAATACAACAGAAACCAAAAGGAGTAATAAAGAAAGCTGACGAAGAGGTTGACCGCAATCACCAAGGCTCGAAAATCCTCGTCGGGATTAAGGGTTCCAAAGGCAATATTGATCAGAATTTGCGCCAGCACATTGACTACAGCCAGTGATAGTAAGGTAAAAAGAGTCTGTACTAGGAGGCGGAAAATCCCCAGCTTAAACCACTCGTAGGTCTTCACCAGATGCCTCAGGGCATGGGTAGAAAGCAGGTAAAAACAAGCCAATGAGATAAAAGCCCAAAGCTGTACTGAAGAAATACCCTGAGAAAGAGAGGCAAAAAAGATATTGACAAAGGCAAAGCTTCCCCATCCAATGATCTGCAAAATCCAGTACAGCCTGACTCTGTTCATAGTAAGGTCAAATATAGGTCAGCCAAATATTCCCCATATCTTAATTTGATAAAAGGGCGAGGGGGTTGATTTGGGTATCAATTTGAGCGATTGAGCTCGAGGGCCAAGAATTTCCCGGTATGACTCTGTGGATGAGCAGCTACCTTCTCAGGTGTCCCGCTCACCACGATAGATCCTCCGGCATTGCCTCCTTCAGGACCCAAATCGACCACGTAGTCGGCCATTTTGATCACATCCAGATTGTGTTCGATCACGAGGACTGTATTTCCCTTTTCCACTAGCTTTTGCAATACGCCCATCAGTAAATCTATGTCCTGAAAGTGCAGGCCTGTTGTAGGTTCATCGAGGATGTAAAAGGTCTTCCCGGTGTCTTTTTTAGACAGCTCCGAGGCTAATTTGACGCGCTGCGCCTCCCCTCCGGAAAGCGTGGTGGCGTGCTGTCCCAAGGTGATGTAGCCAAGCCCTACATCGTTTAGCGTTTTGATTTTCCTGAGAATCTTCGGCTGATTGGCAAAGAACTCCACCGCCTGCTCCACGGTCATGTCGAGAACATCGGAGATGGACTTCCCTTTAAATCTTACCTCCAAAGTCTCCCTGTTGTACCGCTTTCCCTTGCAAGTTTCGCAGGGGATATGTACATCGGGGAGAAAATCCATTTCGATCAGCTTCATTCCCGCACCCTCGCAGTCCTCGCATCGCCCTCCTTTCACATTGAAAGAGAATCTTCCCGGTTTGTAGCCTCGGATTTTTGCCTCGGGAAGCTCAGTAAAGAGCGTTCGGATATCCGAAAACACCCCGGTGTAAGTGGCCGGATTGGATCGGGGAGTCCGCCCGATTGGGCTTTGATCCACCTCGATTACTTTATCCAAATGCTCCAATCCTTCGATGCTCTGATAGGGCATGGGCTCCTTTTTGGAGTTATAAAACTGCCGGTTCAGAATGGGATATAAGGTCTCATGAATCAGGGTACTTTTCCCACTACCGGATACCCCTGTGATGAGAATCAGCGTTCCCAAAGGAAGCTCCAAATCCACCTTTTTGAGATTATTGCCGCTAGCCCCTTTCAGAATCAGATGCTGTCCTTTCCCCGGCCTCCTTTTCTTGGGAACTTCCATTCCAAGCTTTCCGCTGAGATATCGGGAAGTCACTGAGCCATTATTAAAAATATCACCTGGATGTCCTGCCGCCACCACATGGCCTCCGTGCCTTCCGGCACCCGGGCCCATATCCAGAACAAAGTCTGATTCCAGCATCATGTCTTTGTCATGCTCCACCACCAAGACGGAATTCCCCAGATCTCTCAGGCTTTGGAGTGCTTTGATCAGCTTGACATTGTCCCGCTGATGAAGGCCAATACTGGGTTCGTCCAAAATGTAAAGCACTCCGACCAACTGAGTTCCTATCTGAGTAGCCAATCGAATCCGCTGGGCCTCCCCTCCGGAAAGGGTCTTCAATGGACGATTTAGAGAAAGGTAATCCAAACCAATATCCATCAGGAATCCGATTCTTTTTCGGATTTCCTTGAGGACCTCCGCCCCGATAATTTGCTGCTTCTCTGTCATGCGGCTTTCCAAATCCACAAACCATTCTGAAAGCCCGCGGATGTCCATCATTGCTAATTGGCCGATGTGTTTTTCATCGATTTTGAAGTGCAGCGCCTCCTTTTTCAAGCGATACCCCTCGCAATCGGGGCAGGTCTGGGTGATGGTAAATTCAGAAACCCAATCTTGGATTTTATCCGAACTTCCCTCTTGGTATTTCTGGAGAAAATTGACAATCCCCTCGAATGTGGTATGCCATTTAGTCCCCGGATATTTGACCGAATCTACGGCCACCTCCACTTTGTCCCCGTAGAGTAAAACTTCGACCACTTTTTCCGGCAAATTCTTAATCGGAGTACTCATGGAGCATTTGTAATGCTTCAGAATCGCTTCGATTTTTTTGAATATCCAGATATCACGATATTCTCCCAAGGGAGCAATCCCTCCTCGGGTGATGCTGAGGCTGGGGTCAGGAATGATGCTTTCCCGGGTGATTTCTTCTGTGATTCCTAGTCCGTTGCAGGTTGGGCAGGCTCCATAAGGGGAGTTGAAAGAAAAGCTGTTGGGAGCCGGTTCGTCATAGGATAAACCTGTCTCAGGATCCATCAGGTATTTGGAAAAATGATGGATTTCTCCATTTTCCTCCCGGATCATGATCACTCCTTTTCCATGCTGCAAAGCAGATTTGAGCGATTGGGTGATCCGAAACCGATCCGATTCATCAGCTACAATCCGGTCGATGACGATCTCAATATCGTGTATTTTGTATCGATCGAGCTGCATCTTTGGGACCAAATCCATGACGACTCCGTCCACTCTGACTTTGGAAAAGCCCATTTTTCGGATCTGCTCGAAAAGCTCCCGGTAATGCCCTTTTCGGCCTTTGACCACCGGGGCGAGGATATACAGTTTTTTACCCTGGAATTTGGAGAAAAGCTGCTCAATGATCTGATCTTCGGTCTGTCGGATCATCTTTTTCCCCGTGAGATAGGAATACGCCTCCCCTGCTCTGGCAAAAAGAAGACGCATGAAATCGTAAATCTCCGTGACTGTCCCTACTGTGGAGCGGGGATTTTTGGAAGTGGTCTTTTGCTCGATGGCAATCACCGGAGACAAACCATTGATCTTATCCACATCCGGTCGCTCCAATCCCCCCAAAAATGATCGGGCATAGGCAGAGAAGCTTTCCATGTACCTTCTCTGACCTTCCGCATAGATGGTATCAAAAGCAAGGGAGCTCTTTCCGCTGCCGGAAAGCCCAGTCACCACCACCAGCTTATTGCGGGGAATACGAATGTCCAGATTTTTGAGGTTATGTTCTCTGGCACCGAAAATTTCAATAAACTCTTCGGTTCCAGTAGGGGATTTACTCATTGGAATAGGGAAAATTTCAAACGGCGAAGGTACGATTTTTTGAGCGGAAGACCGATCCAAACTCCACTATTCCCTGAAGGAATAGCTAAGAGCTTCCCTTTTTTTTAAGCAAAGGGTTGATCAATGGAAGGGCTTGGTTGAGAGAACCAAACCGGCCCATTTTCGGTCATGTACACACAATCCTCGTGTCTTACCCCAAACTCCCCTACTATAGAAATGTTTGGCTCAATGCTGAAACACATCCCCGGCTCAAGAATGGTTTTATTTCCCCGGACTGCATTCCCCCACTCGTGTCCGTCCATGCCTATACCATGACCTGTTCGGTGTGGCAATCCCGGAAGCTTGTAATCCGGACCAAATCCCGCATCAGTAATCACCTTTCGGGCGGCAGCATCGACTGCTTCGAGCGGGGCACCGATTTGTGCGGCACGGTAGCCGGCCATTTGGGCTTCTTTTTCTAGATTCCAGATTTCCAATTGTCTTGGAGTAGGTTCTGCGCCAAATACGACTGTCCGGCTGATATCTGAATTGTAACCCTCGACCGTACAGCCACAATCCACCAAGACTACATCTCCGGCTTTCAATACCTGAGGCTTGGTTGTCCCATGAGGGAAAGCTGAGGCTTCGGCAAAATTGGCCAAAGCAAAGGCATGTCTTCCTCCCATTTTCTGATGGGCTTGGGCCACAGCAGAAGAAAATGCAGAAGGATTTACTCCCTCTTTGAGGGCAGAAAAGCCCAATTTCATGGCTTCAATGGTGATTTCTGTGGCTCGCTGCATCAGGGCGATTTCTGCCGGTGACTTAATGATCCTGCAGGGAATGGTGACTGGATCTGCACTGACTAAGTCAAATCCTCCTGCTACCTGCCGGAGTCCATCTGCAATGAAAAACCGAACCCGCTCTTCGATGCCTATCTTTCCGGAGCGAGCGCCAGAGTCCAAAACAGCTTTCTTGATCTGCTCGTAGGGGCTTTCGTCCTCTTCCCATGGATATACCGCCGAACCGATTTTGATCCGCTCCTTGAGACGGTCCTGCTCAAACTTGGGACAGATGTAGCTCACTTCGCCACGTGCAGGAATCACCACCACCATGGGTCGTTCGCTTTGGCCCCAAGTCATGCCGGTGAAGTAATTCATGGAAGTACCCGAATCCAAAACGATAGCAGCCATGCCGTTTTGCTCCATCAGATTTTGGGCTTTGGCGATCCGGCTTTTCCTTTCGTCCAAAGAAATCGGCTGGATATCTTCCACCCGTGAAGTCAACTTTTCCAGTTGGGATTCGGGAGAAAGAGTGCTCTCAGCCCAAGCGGAGGTACCTGTGAGAAGGGAGGTACTGGCTCCCAAAGCGGTGATTTGCATAAAATTTCTTCTTTTCATGGTTTGGTTGGTGTAGTAAAGAGTGGCAGGATCATTTGGGTAGCTGAATGTCATAGGCACGGCCTCTTCTGACATTCAGATTACGATCTCTCAGCCAAGGGTTGTATAGTTTGAGTTGTTTGTAGGAGCTTCCCTGAGCTTTGGCCCAAGCAGCCAAGTCTTTGATGTCTTCATCCACGCGAACTGTTTTTAGCTCCGGATTTCGGTAGTAGTCTTTTTCCTTCAGGTGAAAGCCAAATTCCCCCGGATTCTCAAAAATCACCTTGAAAGCCAAAATCCGGAAAAGGTAGCGGCTAGTCTCTTCGTTGAGGTAAAGGTCGTAGTAGCTGGAATGAAGCTGCTCCTCTTGTCTCCGGGAAAATCCACTTTGGCCCATGTTGTAGCTTGCCGCCACTGCCGTCCAGTCTCCAAACTTCGCATGGGCTTTTTTCAGGTATTGGGTAGCGGCTTGGGTGGATTTTTCGAAATGGTAGCGCTCGTCCACATCCTTGGTCACTTCCAGTCCATATTCCTTGGCAGTACTTTCCATAAACTGCCAAAACCCCCGAGCTCCGGCAGGGGAGACAACATTCATCAGCCCGCTTTCTGCCAAAGCCAAATATTTGAAGTCATCGGGAATCCCTGCCTTTTCCAGAATGGCTTCGATTTGGGGAAAATACTTTCCTGAGCGCTTCATGAGCAGGATCATATTCGATTCCCAATAGGCATTTACATAGATTTCCCGCTCCAATCTCTCCAAAACATCGGGCTCTTCGAGGGGAACTTTCTCCCCGGCAAAGCTCATTTCCTTGGGCAAATCAAATAAACGGATGGAATCCCGACTTCCGGAAGAAGGGTAAAGCACAAGAGGCTGCTCCTGAAAAGTGGATTCCACAGAGGGAACTTCCGGAGTTCTGGACCAATAGGCCATCGCAGCGAGAAATACTGCAACGATGCAAAAAGTATATAAGGAAATAAGATGAAAACGGGACATGAAGCTAGTGAAGGTGGTCAGATGACCAAGGTAAATTTCTTCCGAAAATATACCCAAAAACTTTATGCAAGTGGCTTGATTCGGCTGTCTTTGTATTGCATTATCCTTGCTCAATAGGAAAAAGACTTAAGCCATTCCTGATTCCACGGTCAAGCCTTTACCCCTTCATCATCTCCAAGATCTCATCCAAGTACTCACGGGAGTTGGAAAGCCTCGGCACTTTATACTGCCCGCCCAACTTTCCTTTTTTGCCTAGCCATGCTTCAAAAAGACCCGGTGAAGCCGGATGAAGGATAAGCCGGGTCAATGCCAAGTCTTTGTGCCGCTTAGCGTCGTAATCGGAATTGATTTCACGCAGCCGCCGGTCCAGAACCTGAGCAAACTCCTCCATATCGTCCGGAGCTTTTTTGAACTCAACTATCCATTCATGAGCCCCTTTAGATCCATTTCCTTCAAAATAGACCGGAGCTGCGGTAAAATTGGTAATAGTGGAGCCCGTCTTTTCGCAGGCAAATTGAATAGCATTTTCGGCATTTTCCACAATGACTTCTTCTCCAAAAGCATTGATAAAATGCTTGGTCCGCCCGGAAATCCGGAATCGATAAGGGCTAGTTGAAGTGAATTTGACTGTATCGCCGATTTTGTATCGCCACAGGCCTCCATTGGTAGAGATGACCATTGCATAGTTTTTCCCTACCTCTACCTCATTTAGCGGAAGAGTTTTAGGGTTTTCACTATCCCACTCTTCCATGGGGATAAACTCATAGAATATCCCATAATCCAAAAGCAAGAGCAATTCATCCGAATCCGTCTGGTCCTGCACCCCAAAAAACCCCTCAGAGGCATTGTAAGTCTCCATGTAGCGCATTTTTTCGGAAGGAATGAGTTCTTTGAAAAGCGCCCGATAGGGGCCAAAAGCCACTGCCCCGTGGAAAAACACCTCGAGGTTGGGCCAAACTTCCAGAATATGCTTGGCTTTTTTCAATTCGAGAATGCGCTGCAGCAACACGATCGTCCAAGTCGGCACACCGGCGATAGAGGTCACATTTTCATTCATGGTCTCTCGGGCCATTTTCTCGATTTTGGACTCCCACTCGCTCATCAAGGCTGTCTCCAAGGAAGGAGTGCGTGCAAATTGAGCCCAAATGGGAAGGTTTTGCATGATCACTGCCGAGACATCTCCTGCTCGGGCAGTTCCTTCAGGATTCAGTGGGTTTTTTTCTAAAGTGCCCCCGATGGACAGACTTTTGCCGGTAAATAGCTTGGTGTCCGGATAGTTGCTGATGTAGAGAGAGACCATGTCCTTGCCTCCCTTGTAGTGGCATTCCTCCAGGCTTTCTTCCGAAATGGGAATGTATTTGCTTCGGGAAGAGGTGGTACCCGAAGACTTGGCAAACCACTCGATATCTGTATTCCAAATGACATTTTGATGGCCTTTCATGGTCTTTTCAATGAACGGCTTGAAGCTTTCGTAGTCAAAAAGCGGGACTTGTGAGGAAAAGTCAGAGTAGGACTTTATTTTCTCAAAGCCATATTTTTTCCCGAATTCAGTCCTGCTTGCAGCCTCGATTAGTTCACGAAAAGTGGCTTTTTGGACCTCATGGGGATTATTTTTGAAATAGTCTATTTGTCCCAGTCGGCTTTTGAAAAGCCAAGTCATAAACGTATTGAGGACTTCCATCAGTTAAAAATTTTGCGTTTCAGCTCAAACTGACTACCCAAATAGACTTTTCGCACTTGTTCGTCGGCAGCGAGCTCCTCCGCGGTACCTGCTTTGAGCAGTCTTCCTTCAAACATCAGGTAGGCTCGATCAGTAATGGACAGGGTCTCGTTGACATTGTGATCAGTGATCAGAATGCCGATATTTTTTGTCTTTAGCTTAGCGACGATTGTCTGAATCTCCTCCACAGCGATTGGATCCACCCCTGCAAAGGGCTCATCAAGAAGCACAAACTTCGGGTCTACAGCCAAGGCTCTGGCGATTTCGGTTCTTCTTCTTTCTCCTCCGGAAAGGACCATCCCGAGATTTTTCCGGACATGGGTGAGGCTAAACTCCTCCAAAAGCATTTCCACTTTTTCCTTTTGCTCAGCCTTGGGCATTTTGGTCATTTCCAGGACCGCAAGGATATTCTCCTCAACGGAAAGTTTCCTGAAAACAGACGCTTCCTGCGCTAAGTACCCGATCCCAAGCTTGGCTCGCTTATACATGGGCAAGGAGGTTATTTCCTCGTTTTCCAAAAAAATCTTACCCTCATTGGGCTGAATGAGTCCCACGATCATGTAGAATGAGGTGGTTTTCCCCGCACCGTTTGGCCCCAAGAGACCTACGATTTCCCCTTGCTCCACTTCAACTGAAATGTCATTGACCACACGGCGGCCTTTGTAGATTTTGACGAGGTGTTCGGCTCGAAGCTTCATATCAGTCGAATTTGATGTCCTTTACGTAAAGTTGCAAACTGCTTTTGTCACGGAAGAAGTTTTCCCGGATTTCTGCCAAGATATCGAATCGCATCCTTCCACGCAGCATATTCACGGTAGTCAGGTCAGGATCTTTGGCACGGTCTGCCATCCCAAAACCCAAACAAACCGGTGTGGTCAGCTGCCCGTCTTGTACGATTTTGAACCGAAGGTGCTTGTCTTTCAATACGGTAACTTCTTCAGCGTAGACATTGCTGATTCGGAATACCGGCTCGGAATTTCCCGGACCGAAAGGTGCCATTTGCTTCAAAATATTGTAAAAGCGGTAATTGATCTGATCCAAAATCAGCTCATCATCCACTTCGATGACTGGCTTGAGATGAATCTCTTCAATTCGGCTTTTGACCACTTGCTCAAACTTGGCCTGAAAAGCCGGGACTTTATCCACGCTCAGGGTAAGTCCCGCCGCGTATTTATGTCCCCCAAACTGATCCAAGAGATCGGCACATTCGGCGATGGCTTCGTAGATATCAAAGTCCACCACCGATCTGGCACTTCCGGTCGCTTTGTTGTTAGACTCAGTGAGGATGATGGTGGGACGATAGTACTTTTCAATACATCGGCTCGCTACAATCCCGATCACCCCTTTGTGCCAATCCTCTTTAAACAAAACAGTAGAATTCCATTCTGCCTCCATTTCCCGCTCAGCAAGCATTTCAAAGGCCTCTTTGGTGATATTTTCATCAAAATTCCTGCGGGTGGCATTCACCTCATCGACCAGCTTAGCCCGCTCGATGGCCTCGTCCAGGTTGGAGGAAATCAAAAGCTCCACCGAAGCCTGCGCATGCTCCAGTCTTCCCGAAGCGTTGATTCGAGGCCCGATTTTGAATACGATATCCGAAATTTGGATTTCCTTTTCCACCTTGGCCTGAATGATCAAGGCTTTCAATCCGGGCCGGGGATTGTTATTGATCCGATCTAAGCCGAAAAAGGCTAAAATTCTGTTTTCTCCTGTAATCGGAACGATATCCGCCGCAATGCTTACCGCTACCAAATCCAAATAAGGATAAAGTCTGGACTCTTCTATCCCCTGGGATTTGGCATAAGCCTGAATCAACTTGAAGCCTACTCCACAGCCGCTGAGCTCCTTATAAGGATAAGCGCAGTCTTCTCTTTTTGAATCCAAAACGGCTATCGCTGCGGGCAGCGTTTCACCGGGTGTGTGATGGTCACAAATGATGAAATCCACTCCCAACTCGGAAGCCAAAGCCACTTTGTCGATGGCTTTGATGCCACAATCCAGGGCAATGACTAATGAAAATCCGTTTTCGGCGGCGAAGCGTACTCCCTTTTCCGAAATCCCATAGCCCTCCTTGTATCGATCGGGAATGTAAAAGTCCACTTCGGAATAGATGCCCTTCAAAAAACTGTACATAAGAGCTACTGCTGTGGTGCCATCCACATCGTAGTCACCATAGACCATGATTTTCTCCCCATTTTGGATCGCCTTATGGATTCGGTCCACCGCTTTGTCCATGTCCTGCATGAGAAAAGGCGAATGAAGCTGACTGAGATTGGGGCGAAAATAATCCTTGGCCTGATCAAACGTCTCCACACCTCTGTTGATCAGCATATTGGCCAGAATAGGATTCACATTGATCTCTTTTCCGAGCTTTTCAATTGCTGCCTGCGAGGCTTTGGGTTTTTGTTTCCAGACGTACTCCATGGGATAAAATTACAAAAGTAATTGGGATGAGTCCCTCCAAATCTGCAGAGGGAAGATAGGGTATAAGCGAACTTTCAGGGGAAAAAGTTTCTATTCTCCCCGATTTCGTCGCCTTTTGTCCTGACGATAATAGGACAGGAAAATCAGAGGAGAAATCAATGCCTTCAGCTTCCAGTTGTTTTTTTCATGAAAACTCATGCCTGAATCGGCATTTACTTCTCGGTACATTCGGAATGCTGCGATGGCGTGGCCGATTACGATAACAAATAAAATTGAATAAAAAAGAAGTTCGTTCATAGCTATTCTATTGTCCAAGAGCCTTTGGATTAAGAGGCTTTTTGCAAGAGGAAGTCAGAAGAGAGGTTAGCTTATTTTTTGGAGAATTAAGGCTGCCCAATTTTCCCGGGTGGAAGTTTTGATCCAGTTCAATCCAAGCTTTTTTCCCAAAGAAACCAAATCCTCCACGTCCTCAGCATAAAACCCACTCAGCAAAAGGAATCCTTCCGGCTTGAGTAATGAGGCATAGATTTCCATTTCGTCCAGCAGCACGTTTTTGTTGATATTGGCCAAGACGATATCAAAGGGACCCTGGGGATTGACTTGTCTGATCGTGCCTAGCCCCATTCGGGTCTGCATCCCATTCAGGTCAAAGTTTTCATTTCCATTGTCCACACACCAGTCATCAATATCGAAAGCTTGAACTTCGCTCGCTCCAAGAAGATGGGCCATGATGGCCAAAATGCCCGTTCCGGAGCCTACATCCAAGACTCGCTTGCCCTGATGGTCCAGTTCTCCCTGATGCTTGAGCATCTGAAAGGTCGTGGCATGATGCCCGGTGCCAAAGGACATCTTAGGATTGATCACAATCTCATGCCGATAGCCCGACTGAGAAGGGTGGAAAGAAGCCCGCACATAGACTAAGTCTCCCACGGCAATGGGATCGTAGTTTTTCTCCCACTCCTCATTCCAGTTGACTTTGGGCATTTTGCCCTCGGTGAGCTGAATTTGGGCAGCGTCCCGATATCTTTCTATTAAATCGTCGAAAGCATACCTTTCAAAACCATCCTCTGGAATGTAGGCATCGATCCCATCTTCTGTTTCCAAAAAGGAGTCAAAACCTATCTCAGATAGCTCTGCGATCAGAATTTCCCTGAATTCTTCCAGGCATTTGATTTTAAACTCCAGGTATTCCATAGCGATGTGATTGAATGCGGACACAAAGAAAAGGTCTGCGGGAACACAGACCTAATTTTAATTTTTCCCGAGGGGAATGGATTAGAATGACTTGATGATTTCGATAAAGTCTCTGGACTTGAGGGAAGCTCCCCCGATGAGTCCACCGTCCACATCCGGCTTGGAAAAGAGCTCCTTGGCATTTCCCGGATTGGCACTACCTCCATAAAGAATCGAGGTAGCATTGGCGATGTCTTTTCCGTATTTGCTGGCAATATGTCTTCTCAAGGCCAAGTGCATTTCCTGCGCCTGATCTGCTGTGGCAGTCTTGCCGGTTCCGATAGCCCAAATAGGTTCATAAGCGATGACTACCTTGGAGAAGTCCTCCGGGGAGAGGTCAAAAAGACTTTCAGTCAACTGGAATTTAACATTGGCTTCGTGGGTGCCTGCCATGCGGATCTCCAAGGACTCTCCGCAGCAGAAGATCGGAGTGAGGCCATTAGCCAAGGCTTGTTTTACTTTGGCAGTGAGCAGATCATTGGATTCTTTGAAGTATTCTCTCCGCTCCGAATGCCCCAAAATGACATAGTTTGCTCCGAAAGAAGCTAATATTTTTGCAGATACTTCTCCGGTGAATGCCCCTGATTCCTTATCTGAGCAATTCTGAGCTCCCAGAAAAATCCCCGGAGTATCCCCGATTAATTTTTTTACAGGAAAAAGGTGAGGAAAAGGGGGATTCAGCACGGCAATCACATCCTTGATGGCTTCATCCTTGTACATGTTAACTATCTCGGAAGTGAGTTTTTGACCTTCATCGTAGGTCATGTTCATTTTCCAATTGCCGGCGACGATTTTTTTTCTCATGATAGGCTAAAATTTATTTGGTTTGAAAAAACAGGTAGCGGGGTTAATTTCAACCAAAATTACCAAAAATGTCCAGCTGGGGAAAAAATAACGACTATCAGACCCCAAAAAATTATTGGTCAGTCCAAGAAGCCAAAGAAAAAATCCAAAATTTCTGTGCTTATCAGGAGCGCTGTGCATGGGAAGTGAGAAGAAAACTATTCGAAAAAGGGATACAGGAAAAAGATATCGAAGAACTTCTCGAATTCTTGACTCAGGAAGGATATTTGGATGAGGAGAGATTTGCCCGATCTTTTGCCCGGGGCAAATTTCGCCTGAAAAAGTGGGGGAAAAACCGGATTCAGCAGGAACTCCGACTCCGCAAAATCAGCCAAGCATCCATCCGCGCTGCTTTGGTAGAAATCGACCCGGAAGAATATTATGATACCCTATTGACTCAAACGGAGAAAAAATGGGAATCAACTCAGGAAAAAGATCCCTTCAAAAAGCGCTTCAAAGTCATCCAATACCTGATGAGCCGGGGTTTTGAGCAGGACTTGATTCAGGAAGCAATAGGCAGTATGCAGTGAGCAGTGTGTACTGCCCACTGCCTACTGCCCACCGCCTACTGGATCAATCATCTCTGTCATAATCTTCGCCGAGAGAAGCGAAAGGGGAATCCCTCCTCCGGGGTGCACACTCCCTCCGCAGAAATACAGATTCTTAATATCCGATGAATAATTCGCGTGGCGGAGAAAAGCTGCAAAGCGATTATTGGAGCTGTTTCCATACAAGGCCCCGTTGGCAGAGGAAGTTTTGAGCTCGATGGTACGGGGCTCAAGGATTTCCTCTACTTCGATCAGGGACTCCAAGTCCGTTTTCAGGATTCGATTGATTTTTTGAATGATGGACTTTCGGGCTTCAGCAATTAGTTGATTCCAATCCTGACCTTGATTATTGGGTACATTGATCATGATAAACCAGTTCATGCATCCCGGAGGTGCATCGTCCGGTTTATAGACTGAGGTGATATTGATATAGACCGTAGGATCTTCGTAAATACTTCCCAATTTGAAAATATGCTCAAACTCCCGCTTGTAATCTTCTGAAAAGAGGATGTTATGCAGGTCAAGCTGTGGGAAGACTTTTTTGATCCCCCAGTAGAAAATCAGTGCGGAACTGGATTTGGGTTGGTCCAGCAGTTTTTTGGGTTGCTTTTGTCTTTTCAGAATGGTCTTGTAGGCATTGACCATATCCATGTTGTTGACGACAAGATCCGCCGTGATTTTTTTCTGATTCACTTGGATTCCGGTAGCTCTTCCCTTTTCCACCAAGATTTCTTGCACAGGAGCATTGAAGTGGAATTGAACTCCCATGCTTTGCGCGAGCTTAAACAAACTCATTGTAATATCATGCATTCCTTTTTTCGGAAAGAATGCTCCGATGTTGAACTCCAAATGAGGAATAATATTCAGCGTGGCCGGGGTCTGATAGGGGTCCGAACCGTTGTAGGTAGCATAGCGATTGAAGAGCTGCACCATTTTGGGACTAGAGAAAAGCTCCTCGTTGGCCCTATTCATCGTCGAGAATATCCCCAACTTTCCCATTCTCAGGTAAGATTTGAGCGCCTGAGGTCCCGTCCAGGTTCCGAGTTTGTGCAAGGAACGATGCATAAACAACGGAGCCAAATGATCATAGATATAAGCCGAACGCTGTAGGGCCTGCCGGACATGGGCGCCCGGCTCGCCCAATCGGGTCTCTACCTCCTCAGCAAATCGGTTCAGGTCAGACCAAGCTTTGATTTGCTTTCCATCTTCCCAGAAATAATGACAGGCTACATCCAGCTTGAGGTATTCAAAGTGGGCTTTGGGATCTTTTCCAGCTAAATGAAACAGCTCCTCGACTTGCTCGGGCAGGGTAAAAAGGGAGGGACCGGCGTCAAAACGATAGCCTTTAACTTCTATTTCCGAAAGTTTTCCTCCCGGGTAGGAGTTGGCCTCAAAGACTTCTACCTGATACCCTTTAAAGGCTAATCGAATAGATGAGGCTATTCCGGCTATTCCTGAGCCGACAATGACAGCTTTTGTAGGCATGAATATGAGCAGGGATTAGGTGATTCTTGAATTTAATTGGTGAAGAAAACTTGTCCCTCTATCCAAAGTCACAATTTTGGAGGATTGTTTGGTAATTTTCTTTCAATCGGAGAATTTTTGTCTAAAATCATGAGTCCAATTCTACAAGAGAATCATTCCTCACTTAGGTATTCCAGCTTGTAATCTCCAATATGCTTTTTGCTTTCCTGAATTTTCTTCCTTTGCCTGATATAATTTATCAACCCATAAACAAAAATAAGAACGGAAATGCTGTAAAAGAGAACTTGATAAGCAAGCCCATTTTCCATCTCCAAAAGATTGCGGATACTTAATCCCGCCACCAAAAAATACATGGACGTTCTCAAAAAGGACAAAAAAGTGGTTTGATTTGCCAAAACTGTCCTTTGAATGGCGAGATTTTCTCGCAAAATCAGATCCTTATTCAATGTAGGTAGGGTTTATTATGCATTTACATTAAAGTAGGTCATTTATTTGGGGGGATTCAATTGACTTTGCCGAGGAAAAGAAGATTTGCTCTTTTACCCTCCAATTTCCTTCCTCCCGCTTGAGCAAATAAAAACCCTGAGCAAGAAAATCCGCTTCAAATTCTCTGGATTTGGCCAATTCCAGGACTCCGTCAAATTTTGTCGTTTTGAGATCTTTGAATGCCAAGGTCATATGAGGATGGTAATTCCGGTCACTGAGTTCATCGATCAGATTGAGTTCCTTTTTGCAAAATGTCTTCAAAGCTGACTGAAGCAGAAGTAGCGGGGCTGAAGGCTCCACTCCCAAAAAAATCACTCTTTTTCCAAAAGTATTTATCTTCCCCAGTTCTACTTTGAAAGGCTTAAATCTTGAAGCAAACACGCTAAGCTGTTCACAAAGGACTGCTTCCTTGGCTTCATTGTAAGAGAAAGGCATCTTTAGCGTGATGTGAGCAGGGGACTTTAGCGCATATTTTACATTGAACTTCCCCCTGATCTCCTGCTTGATGGATTCAGCTTTTTCCAGGATTTCAGCGGGAGGCACAAGGGCAAGAAAATACTTTTGCATGATTTTCATCCCTGCTAAGTTACCTGAAATACCAGAAACAAGCCTAATTCAAAAAAACTGTTCAATTTCCCCAATCAATCTTTTAACTTAAGGCAATTAACCCAAATTACTATGAAGTACTTTTCTAAGGTCATGGTCGGACTCGACCTTTCCGAAATGGATGATATCCTGATTAAGAAAATTGGAGCCCTGGTAGAATTCTTGGGTATTGAAAAATGCTACTTTATCCACGTCTCAAAAAATCTGGAAATCCCCCAGGAAATCCTCAATCAATATCCCGATCTGGTTGCTCCTACCGATGAGTCGATAGAAGCCATGATCGCGCTGAAGCTAAAAGAGCTAAATTTCCCGACTTCTGTCGAAACGGAAATTTTTGTTGAAGAAGGAAGCCACCCATTGGATACCTTTCTTCGCTGGGCAAAACTCAAGGACGTGGATCTGATCATCATGGGTCGCAAAGAGGACTTGGCAGGAAACGGCGTACTGGCAGATGGGGTCGCCAAAAAGGCTCCTTGTTCCATTTTGCTCCTTCAGGAAAAACGCCCGGTAAAGTTCCCAAAACGAATCATCATTTTGACGGACTTTTCTTCGCACAATCACATGATTTATGAGTTTGGGGAAAGAATAGCCAAAGACCTGGATGCAGAACTGATCCCTCTTCACATATTTGATGTGCCGGTGGGCTATTCCAAAACCGGGAAAACCTTTGAAGAATTTGCGGAAATCATGAAAGAGAATGCCAAAAATGACTACCGAAAATTCATTTCCAAACACCAGAACCCGAATTCTGAATGCCAGATCATTTTGAATGATGGAAAAAACATCGGGGCACAGATCTCCGAATTTGCCAAGTCAATAGACGCGGACTTGATTCTTTTGGGTTCAAGGGGACGTACTTCCTCTGCGGCAATTTTGCTGGGTAGCACAGCTGAAAAAGTCATTCATAACAACAAATATCTCCCTATGCTGATCTTCAAGAAAAAGGGAGAAACGATGGGCTTTTTTGATGCCCTATTTAAGATCTAAAAGGCTTCGTGAAGTAGAAACATGCTTGATCCCCTTTGCCCTCCTGATTGTATCGGAGGGCTTTTTGTTTGAATTGATTCAATTCAGCTTTTGAATAATCGGGAAGGATTTGTTCAGGATTGAGGGGAAGTTCTTTCTCGTATGCCTCCGTTCCCCAAAACTGAAAGTCACTCGAATCAAACTCCACTTCTTCCAAAGAAAATCCCACCTTTTGGCCGAGAATGCCAAGACCTGACACCGAAGGAATGATAAGGTGCCTTGGCGCATCCAGTTGAACCCAATATTCCCGTTTGTCTTTCCAGACTTGCGCATCAGTCACCGGACAGCGAATCAACAGAGTACCTCCGGGGTTCAATTTCTCATAACAGGCCTTCAAAATCTGATCGGGATACTCCATATGCTCAAAGGAATGATGCATCATGATCAAGTCAAAAGTCCCCTCAGCTTGGTCAAAACTTCTTTTAAATAGACGAATCCCACTTCCCAAACTCAGGTCCTCATCTATAAACGGATCAAAACCAGCCAAACTCCCATAGCCGGAAGCATGGAGCTCGTAGAGTAATTGCCCATTTCCACAACCGACATCTGCAATTTTTTGGTCAAAGTGCCGATGGACTTTACCTAACCAATAGCCATAGGAAGGGGCAAAAATTCCAGCATTCAAGAAGAGTTTCATCCGGATCTTTTTGAGGATATTTTTCCAACTAGGAGATCTTTGAAGACTCGAAAAAGAATAGTATTGGTCCGGATAAAATTGATCCAAATCTGCCGGTGGCTCTTTTATCTGCAGAGAGCCACAGGAAAGGCATTCCTGATAAACAAAAGACCCAGGAAGTCGAAACATTCGCTCCTGGGCGATGAATTCTTTTTGATGCTGGCTACCGCAAAATTTACAACCCGCTCCTGTCTGATCAATAGGCGTTTTCACGGTTGAAAATCAATTCATAGACAGTCTTCACCATGATCTCCATGTCCAAAAGGAAAGACCAGTTGTTGATGTAAAAATAATCCAGGCGCACTCTGGAGCGGATTTGATGGGGATTTTCGATCTCTCCACGATACCCTCTTACTTGGGCTAGGCCTGTGATTCCCGGGCGGATTTTATGACGGGAGTTGTATCGCTCAATTTGAGTTTTGAAGGTCTCATTCATCGGAATCGTATGAGGCCGTGGACCCACGATGGACATATCCCCGCTCAATACATTGAGAAACTGCGGCATTTCGTCCAATGAAGTATTCCGGAGAAAAGCTCCTATTCGGGTGACTCTTGGATCATTTTTAGTAGCCTGCTTAGTATCTGCGTAATCATTGGGAGTCATCGATCTAAACTTCAGACAGTTGAATACCCGGTTGTTTACGCCATTTCTTTTCTGAATGAAAAAGATCGGACCTTTGGACTCGAGTTTGATTAAAATTCCGACAAGTGGAATCAGCCAAGAAAGAATAAAGAGGGTCACCAGACTGGCAAACATCAGGTCGAATGCCCGCTTGGCCAAGCTGTTGATCGGATGATCTAGCGGGATATCATTGACATTGATGACAAAAAAGTCTCCATATCGGGAGAAAGAGAGGTTTTTCTCCAACTGCAAGCTTCCACCCGGTATCATCTTCACCTTGATGTAATTCTCATCCGCAAAGTCAATCACCTTCTTCACCAAGCTTGGTTCCAAATGCTCATGAATATAAATCAAATCCAAATCCAGCCTTGGTGCCTGCTCGAAAAAGGTCGAAATTCCTCCGCGGGTTTGGTTGCAGTCTGCCAAATCATCAAAATATCCCAGGAAGTTGATTCCAAAATCCTTTCTGATTTTGAACACATCGGCGAGTCTTGGACTAGTGCCTCCTTTGCCCACAATGACAGCATTTCGATAGTTTTTGCCCTGAATCCGATAAACTCTCAGAGCCATATGGGTACCTACTCGGAATGAGCCCATAAACAGCAGCAGCAAGCCCCCGAATCCAAGCATCTGAAGCCATCTGTTGTCTTCTGATTCAATCGGAGTCCAAAGAATAGCCATGACTGCCAAAAACCAGAAAAGAGTAATGCCCAAATTTCTCAGCGTGTGGTCATACTCTTCAGTTCTGCCGATTTTATAATCTTTTCTCAAAACCGAAATCAACATCCATGCACCCGCCAAAGGCAGATACGCCAAAAAGTCAATTTGATTCAAAAGACCAAGCTTCTCCAGAAGAAAATCTGCAATCCATAGGGTGAAAAGAACTACGAAAAAATCGGCTAGCGTAAATAACCAGGGAAAATAGATATCGAATCTTCTCTTCATAAAAATTGGTGATTCCTTAATGGGCTTATTTGCAAAACCGTTAAAATTCTATGCCATTTTTGGTTTTGCGACCTAAAATTAAGAAAGAAATTATCAAGCATGCTTACTTTTGAGATTATTTGTCAATTCTTCACGCCTTTCGGCCAGCCATGCAATTTATCCGACATCTTTTTGCCTCCTCAGACCATCCTCACTCATTGGGTGCCAAATTCAGAAAGCAAAGACTGGCAAAATTTGAAAAGCTTTTTTTCAGAAACTTCCGCCTCGAAAAGCCCATCCACATTCTCGATGTAGGAGGAACGGACTATTTCTGGAAACAAAGTCAGATTCCCCAAATCCCCAATCTCACGATCACCCTTTTGAACCTTCATAAGGAAAATCCTAAGCATCCTCACATCGGATCTGTCATTGGAGATGCTACCCACATGCCGGAATTTGAAGACGGAAGCTTTGACTTGGTCTTTTCCAACTCGGTCATTGAGCACTTGTACACCTACGAAAACCAAGAGAAAATGGCAAAGGAAATTCAGCGGGTAGGGAAAAAATATTTCATTCAGACTCCCAATAAATATTTCCCGATTGAGGCTCACTACGCCGTTCCTTTTGCCCAATATCTACCCGACAGACTGCTTTTTTCTTTGCTTACCAAGACACCCATCAGCAGAATGAAAAGATGGGAACCAAGTCAAGCCGAGCAATACATCAAAGAAATCAGGCTGCTCAATGAGAAGGAAATGAAAGAACTTTTCCCGGGTGGAAAAATCCTCAAAGAAAAAGTAGGCGGATTGACCAAATCACTGACCGCTCACAACCTCCGCTAATCAGCAAACTGCAGTCGGACCAAGTTGGCGTAAAAGCCCTCCTTTTCCTGAATCAATTCCTGATGGCTTCCTTGCTCCACGATACGGCCTTCACTGAGCACGTAGATTCGATCTACTTTTCTGATCGTAGCCAGACGGTGAGCTATGATAATCGTCGTTCGCCCTTTCATCAGTTCATCCAGTGCTTCTTGCACCAAAGCCTCAGACTCTGCGTCCAAAGAGGAGGTAGCTTCATCCAAAATTAAAATAGCCGGGTCTTTCAAAATCGCCCGGGCAATGGCCACTCGCTGTCTTTGACCTCCTGAAAGCTTCACTCCCCGCTCACCGACCAAAGTATCCAAACCTTCCGGAAACTGAGAAATAAACTGCCAGGCATTGGCTTTTTTGGCAGCAGCGATTAATTCTTCTTCTTTAGCCTCCGGCTTGGCATAGGCGATATTCTCACGGATAGAGCCTCCAAAAAGCAAAACCTCCTGAGGGACAATACCGACCTTGCTTCGCAGGGCTTTCAGATCCCAATCCTCCACATTTCGGTCATCTACTCTTATCTCGCCTGTCTCGCAGGAGTAAAACCGGAGGAGTAATTGAATAATGGTGGACTTCCCAGCTCCTGAGTGTCCGGCCAAAGCGACTTTTTCACCCGGATTGACCAAGAAAGAAATGGATTTCAATACCTGAATCTCAGGCCGGGTTGGGTATCGGAATCCCACCTGATCAAATTCAATTTTACCTTCAAATCGGACGGCCTTGCTTCCTCCTTCCGCCTCTGTCTCCTCGCCCAAGATCTCCAATACCCGCTCAGAGCTACCGATCGCTTTCTGCAATTGGGAATAAATATCCCCCAAGCCCGCTATCGATCCTCCGATAAAGGTGGTGTAAAGCACAAAGGAAACCAGCTCTCCCACACTCATCTCTCCCGAAGCGACCAAGCTCGCGCCGTACCACATCACTCCCACTATACCGCCAAAAAGAGCAAAAATGATGAAGGAAATAAATGCACCCCGGTACTTGGCAGTGGTCAACGCTACTTTCACTACTCGATTGAGTCCCTTTCCATAGCGATCAGACTCGTAGGCTTCTCCCACAAAAGACTTGACCGTGCTGATCGACTGAAGGGTCTCCTCCACAATTACATTGGCGCCGGCCAGCTCATCCTGGGTCTTTTTGGAAAGCCTGCGGATAAATCTTCCGAAAACCATGGCTATCACTACCAATACCGGAAAAGTCCCCAGCATAAAGAGTGTCAGCTTGGGGGTATTGACCAAGAGAAAGCCTACCCCAGCCACAAGGGTAATGACCTGACGAAACAGCTCTGCCAAAGTTGTGGAAAAAGTATCCTGGAGCTGACTGACATCAGCCGTAATCCTACTGATCAGCTCTCCTGTCCTTCTACGATCAAAGAAAGTCATCGGAAGCCTCACCAATCTGGAATAGAGCGCCTGCCGGATATCCCGCATAGAGCGCTCAGATACCAAGGCAAAAAGCCAAACCCGGAAAAAGGAGAATATACTCTGCACCGCCAAGATGGCTATCAATATCAAGGCAATGGAATTCACATCGGTGACAATCCACTCACTGCCCTGGGCTGTATCAATCAGCTTGCCGGCTACATAAGGAAAAGTAAGAAGGGTAAGCGAAGAAAATAGGAGAAAAACCAATCCTCCGAAAAAAGCCCATCTGTAAGGCATCAAAAAGCTGAAAATCCCTCCCAGCTTGCTTAGATTCTGCTTGTTCAACTTCCGCTTCTCTTCAGGCTCCAGAGCAGTTCCTCTTTGTTTTGCCATTTTTTATTTGGTGATCAAGGAGCAAAAGTAGGGCTTTGCAAACAGAAATGACAATAAAATCATAGATCAGACGCATTCCTTTTGGACAAATCCCCCAGCAGCCGATGAGCCAATGACTCCCCCAATGCTGCCGAATGCTTAAATCCGTGTCCCGAACACGCCGAAACTAAAAGAGCTGCCGGGTCCTGATTCAAAGGCTCGATGACAAAGCGAGCATCTTCCGTGACTGTATAAAAACAAACTTCAGACCGGATAAAATGGGGCCTCAAACCGGAAATTCTTCCTTCTACTTTTTGATCCCAAAACTCTTTCTGCTCCTCCCGACTTACTTCTCGCCTAAGCAAATCCGGGTGATCAATATCCACAAAAGACTCGGTAGCCATCTTGACCGACTGTCCATCCAAAGAAGGAAACCCATAAATAAAATCCTCTGCCTTGGGTCCGAAACCCCACATCCAAACGGGACTATCCTCCCAGCCCGGGAATTCCGAATCGATTTCAATCCAGTGAAGAACCTGTCTGCAGATTTTAAACCGGGTTTTTGACTTTTCTGGTAAAAAGTCTTTTATCCACCCTCCTGACGAAATGAGGATTCTTCTTGCACTGTAGGTTGCCTTGGAGGTTTGGAGGCAAAAAAGACCCGTTTCCTTTTTAATGTCCAGCACAGGGGAGTCAAACTCTACTCTTGCCCCGTTTTCCTGAGCAAGGCGAAGATGCGTAGCAATTGCCAATTCAGGCCGGAGGTAGCCGGCTTCTTTTTCCCAATATACCCTTCCCGTGTTGGGAACCTGAAAGGCAGGAAACACGCTATTTACTTCATCAAGTGTTGGCAAAGAATGGGAGATGTGATGGTTTTGGGCAAATCGAACCGTTCGGTCCCAGAATCCTTCCGAGCCATGCTTGGCCCAGGGCTTTTCTCCTGAATCGATCAGAATCCCTCCTGTCTGGGAAAAAATCCGGACTCCACTTTTTGCTTCGAGTTGCCTCCAAAGCTCATGAGAGCGCTTGGCCAAGGCCACGTAGTCCTCCCCTTCTCCCACAGCCAATCGGGTGATTCTGCTCTCTCCATGACTTGAACCCATCGTATGCGGAGGATGGAATCGATCCAGACCAAGGATCTTATAACCGGATTGGCTCAAGTGGTACAAAGTCGAACTTCCAACCGCACCGAGGCCAATTACAGCTACATCAAAGATTTCCTGTTTTTCCATCCTGAGAATCAATTTGCCACAAGGTAGGGACTGTGGGCAATCAAAAAAAAGCCGGAATCAAATCCGGCGGTATGTCAACTTTTTCCCATCTGGGCATCGATAAGCTCTCTCTTGAGCTTTCGTTCGCGCTCTAGGGTATTTTTGCGATGCTGATCAAATTCCTCCTGGACATCTTCCAAATCCTTTTGGGCTTTTTTGATCTTGCTGAAACTGCGGAAATACTGCAGAGAGAAAAAGGCAAGAAAGCCAGCCAAAACCGTCACCAAAGTCCACATCATGGAGGAATAAACGGTCTTTTGAATATTCATTCCCAAAAAGGAAAAGCTCTCTTTGGCTTCAATGGCAGCCTCCTTTTCTTCAAGGGCTTGATTTAGGGATTGGGTTATCGTCTGGATACTGTCAGTTTTGGCGATTTGGGCGTTCTTCAAATCCCCAACTTGCACTCTCATGGTTTTGAGGGAATCCAAAATATTGGATTTGAGTTTTTCCAGATTTGCCTTTTTTACCACTTCGTATTCCTGAAAATTATTGGAAACCCGATAGATGTATTCAAACTGACTTTCGATGGTACCGGAGTTAAGTGAGTTTTCGGGGGTACTTTCTTCTTGAGCAAGAGTGCAAAAGAAAACACCAAAAAGAAGGGGTAGAATAAGTGAAATTTTTTTCATCCAGATATTATTTCGGGTGGTTTTCAATTCGGTTTTCAATAAACGTGCCTTTTTGAACCCAAAAGCATTTTTTTTCAAGTTTAAGCCATTTGGGAAATAAAATCACCCAAAAACTGGGCTTTCTCTCTTATGGCAAAAACAACATTTCAAGAATAATATTGATTTCCAATGATTTATAGTAAATTTCTTAGACTTTTCCACAAGCAATTGCCCATTGAAGGAATAGAAAAAGGAGTTTAGGATGGGCTTGGGCAGGTACTGTTTGCCGGAGATTGGACAGCTTATTGAAGCTTTTTCTAAGCTGGATTTAATGTAAAACCCGATCATCAGATGAAACTGAGAACTTTTAAAATCTGGCTTTTTTTGCTTCCATTGGTGGGAGTTTTAGGAGTCCTTCTTTTTGTCCAATCCACCAACAACCGGGAGGAACTGGAGCAACAGCACATTCGGAGCATTGCCTCCCTGAGCAAGGATATTCCGGCTGCTTTGGCAGACTATCTGGTTCGTGTGGACACCTACATTCTGAGGAAAGCATTTGGTGAGCTTGAAGGAGATTTGGGTCAAAATGCCCGAGATGTGCAGGCCTATTTGTCGGGCTTTGAACCAGAAATCCTTTCTCTTCGGTTTGTCGAAAAGTCGAATTTGCCAGCAGAAACTTTTGAAATTCAAAAAACAAACGTAAGGATACGGAATCGGCCCATTCAAGTCCGGAAAGAGCTTTTAGCCAAATTCAATCAGGCCATCACCTCCAAAAGCTTTATCTCAGGAAATCCTCAAAGTGGAGAGAATATCTTACTTATCGATTTGGATGTACCTATCCGGGAGCTATTCCGAAAGCTGGAGAAAAATGATTACACCTTTCAGCAGTTTTTCCTTACCGATGCCAAAGGAATTATCCTCTATCCTAAAGAGGAAGAAGGCTCTCAGATTTTTGATCCCAAGTCCGGGGCAAAGGCTGACTCCTTGGTCAGCTACAAATCCGGAATTTCCATCCAAAACATCAATTACAATCAGAGCGTCTATCGGGCCTATAGCCAAAGCATCAATCTCGACCCTCTCCAGCTTTATTTTGTGGGGATCTATGACGATGCCTATTTTCAAAAGGTAGGACTGAGAATCAATTACAACCTACTCAGTATCCTGCTTTTTACTCTGGTGGTCCTTATTGCGTCTTTGCCCATCCTCACCCTGGTCAATCTGGGCAAAGGTGACAAGCTTTCTCAGTCCCGAATTATCCAAGTGGGTATCTCTCTGATGGCTTTGGCAGTGGTGATCGGGTTTTCTCTTTCTTTTACCAAAAACCGTATCATCCCGGTTGATACCCTTCATCGGGAAATCCAACAGGCGGTAAGGGAATTTGGCACCAAAATCTCCCACTATGATTCCCTTCTGGAAAAATGGGATGGAGAAAAACCTCTGACTCCCAATCAGGTCAATGAATACATCCTTATTGATTCTAAAAATGGCTTCGTCCGGAATATTCTTTTCGTAGGGAATAGCAATACACCTGCGCTTCAGGTAAAATTTGATGAAGGCATCTCTTTCATCGATCTAAAAGATCGGGCCTATGTGAATTACTTCAATACTGAGGGAGATTCCTCCCGATTTATCAGCTCTCATTACAGCCGGGGAAGTGGTGACTTGGAGTCGGTGATCTCGCATCAAATTGAAAATGGCTTGGTCAAGGCAATCACCTATACCCCCGGGCTTAGTGAGGTACTGCGAGAGGATTTTCGGATTTTACTGGTCAAAGATGACGGTTCTCTATTGTACAAAACCGAAAAGGTGGAATCCTCGATTTCCAATTTGGAAGAGTCAGTCAGTCAGGATAAATGGAGGGAAATCCAGAGCCTGATGCTCAACAACCGGGAAATCTCCCAAACTATCCAATTGGAAAGCCCCATCTACCTCAATGGCCACCATTACACTGCCCTGCTCAGCAGAGTGGAAAATGAAAACTTTGATCACTCCCTTTGGAGTATTTTCATGGTCAATACCAACCTTTACCATGTCTTCTCCGCACTTACCTCACTGGAAGGCATCCTCTTCATTCTGGGATATTTCCTGTTTCTGCTCGGTACACTGCTACTTCAGCAGGCCGTCCGGAAAAATGAAAATCGACAAGGGTTTAAGTCCTTCCTTTTTGACTGGCTAGTCCCCACCAAAAACCGGCAGGGAAAACTGTTTTTCCTGATGATTTTTTATTTCGGACAGTTTCTGGTCATTCTGGGAATCCTTGTAGCTATTGATCTCAATCATCTCCAGACACTTTTCCTTCTTATTTTCTCTACCCTGCAGATATCCTTTGCCAACTTGCTGATGGCAAAGCTGGAAAATGTCCGAAAAAAAGACATTCCCAGAGAGATGACTGCCATTTTCCTGCTGGGAATCACGCTATTGCTGTTTTCCTTGGGAATCAATCCCGAAACCGGCCGAGCCATGGGAATCCTTTCAATCTATGGCTTGATTTTTTCGATCCTTGGATTTAAAACGATCAAATATGATTTTTTGAAATTCGAAAAAATCGGTTCCCAAAATCAACTCTCTTTATATCTCCTGGTCTGGTTTTTCATGATTGGGTTCTTTCCCGGATATCTCATTCAATCGAAAACACAAAAATTTGAGCAGGTTATCTGGAACAGTCAATCTCGATCCAATCCCATCATCCACGGTGGCGGTTTTGAAATCTACGAAAAGGCACGCCGCAGCATGATGGTGGCCCTGACTGACCCTTTTGACCCCAAAATCCAGAACTTCATTGCTCCCGATCAATCCTTGGTAAAAGCGGCTTGGGAAGGTCAGCCTTTCCGTCTTACCAGCAATTGGATTCCTTTTTTCTTCTTTGGAATACTTCTGATACTCACTTTTTTCATCATTCGCTGGATTCAAGACTCGATTTTCTTCGATTTCAATCCCCATTTTTCCCAAAAACCCATCCATACTGGCCCTTTCAACTACATCTGCTGCATCAATACCGATCAAATATCAGATGAGATCTACAGTGCCCATACCAGGAAGTTGGACTTCCAGTTTGAACCTTTACCCAAAGAGGAGGAAATCGGAGAAAGTGAATCCTTTCTTTTTCTTCATGTCCACTGCCTGGATGACCTGATGGGACTGGCAAAAATCCTGGGGAAAATCAAGAAAATGGGCGGTACTGTCACCATCTACTCCGGTACCTTGTGGAAGCAGCTCTATGCATCTCTGCAGTCAGACCGGGAAAAAACGGTTTTTTCAGAAGCCTTCTCCGATTTCAATTTCAGTGTCGAGGAAATCCATGACCCTTATTCCCTAGGCCTTGACTCAGAGAAGAACAGTCTAACGCAAGTGAAGTTGAAAAAAGCCTTCTATGCCAATATTTGGTCGGAATTGAGCCTGGAGGAGAAGCTGGTGTGCTACTATTATGCAGAGGCAGGCTTCTTTAATCCTGCTGCGGAAAGCACACTAATGGACCTAGCTCAAAAGGGCATCATCAAGGAAAATCCGGAATCCAAGGAGGAAGGGGGATGGAGAGAATGGCGTTTATTCAGTCGCGTTTTCAGGCAATTCATCCTTTCCAACACGAGCAAAGAAGAGGTTCAGCTTTTTGAGGATTACGAGAAGAAAAACGGCAATGTAACGGTAGTCCGTACTGCAGCCATCAGTTTTGTTTTGATTTGTATCGCGATGGTAGGGATTTTTGACCGGGCCTTTTTCAATGAAGCCTACGCCTATCTCACGGGAGGATTGGGAATCTTGGGTACCCTCTACTCCATGTTTAATCAGGGCATTTCGGGGCTTCTGAAAGGAAAACCCAAACCATAGACGGAATTATTTGATGAATTGCTAGGGCAAAGACCTTCCGGAAATTAGTTTAGTCGAAAAGTTTCTCTCATGAAGTCATTCTACTTTCTTCTGATTTTGGTATTTGCCTTCTTTTCATTTTCTGCAAAAGCACAACAGCCCTCTTCTCTGGATCTAGGGCTCTATGCTTTCGAAAACGAGGAATGGACTAATGCTGCCAAAGCTTTTTCAGATTGGCTAAGAGCTCACCCCAATGATTCCCAAGCCTTTTGGTTCAAAGCTCAGGCCGAGGAATATGGAGGAAATCTGGAAGCAGCCCTGACAGACTACAGCAGTTTGTTGACTCTTGAACCCGAAAACGCAGAGGCCTACTTCGCCAGAGGACGCGTACGATATCAGCTTAAGCAATACAACGAGGCCCTTGATGATTTTGAGGACTTTTTGCTGAACCCGGCAGGGGAGACCAACCGGATTTTGTTCAAAATCGCCCCAGGCGATCAAGGGGTTTCCGAGGTGACCACGGCCCAGTCTTTTACCCCAGATTTAGCCTATTTTCATATGGGACTCTGTGCCATAGAGCTGAAAAATTATGAATTGGCCTTGAGCTACCTCGATTTGGCAATCGAAGAAAACCCAAGGAAAGCGGATTACTTTGCAGAGCAGGGAAGAGCGCTTTCGAGATTAGGAGAAAATATGGCCGCCATCGATGCCTATCAGAAGGCATTGGACTTAGATCCTGACCACAAGATCGCCAGACAAGGCCTCGCTGCCACACAAAACGGAGGAGATGCCATCCTCATCGAGGAGTTAAATGAACTGATTGCCAAGGGCTCAGCGAATTACCAAACTTATAAGCAGAGGGGATTTTTCCGGATGAACCATCAGGATATGGAAGGGGCATTATCGGATTTTTCAGAATCCATAAAAATGAATGTTGAAGACCCGGAATCCTATTTCTATCGGGCTTGGACCTACAAAAATCTGAAACGATTTGATAAAGCCGAAGAAGATTACTCAGCAGCTATCGCTCTGGAGCCCCAAAACCCAGGCTACTTTCTCGCCCGCGGGCAAGCACGATACCAAAACGGAAAGGCCGAGGAAGCCTTGGCAGACTTTACACTTGCGAGCAGCCTAGACCCTGAGGACTCAAATCTCCACTACCACAAAGGAATAGCCCTCCACAGGTTGGGAAAAACGAAAGAAGCTTGTCAAGAATGGAAGATTGCAGCAGATGGGGACTTAGCGCCTGCTTTGGATGCCATCAAAAAAGCCTGTCAGTAGTTTAGAGCTCTTGGACAGGTCTGACTCTCGATGCCAGGATAGCCGGTCTCCAAGAAGCCAATAGGGTAATTCCAATCACCGTAAGCCCTATCCACACCAAATCTGTACCCACGATCCGCACCGGATAGGCATCTACCACTGCCGAGGAAATCCCCAAACTGACCAATCCAAACTCCTGCTGAGCCCAAACCAGACCTATTCCCAAAACCAATCCCAATAATGCCCCGCTTAGTGCAATCAAAGCTCCCTGTTTGAGGAAAATTCTTTTGATCAACTTCTCAGAGGCACCCATAGCCTGAAGCACCGCGATGTCCTTTTTCTTTTCTATGGCAAGCATACTCAGAGAAAAGAAAATATTGAAGGAAGCAATGGCTAAAACAAAGGAAAGGGTGAGAAAGACAAAGAGCTTCTCGAGCTTGACTGTCCGGATCAGAGTGGCATGCTGCTCGTCTGTATTTTTGACGAGAAAATCCGGTCCAAGATGGGTTTTAAGGGCTTTTTGGACAGAAGAGACCGAATACCCATCCGCGACTTTGATTTCCAAAGAGGTTCTTTTTTGACCATAGTTGAGCAAGTCCCGGACAAAATTCAAAGGAGCAATCACATACTCGTCATCAAAACGCTGCTCAATACTGAAAAAGGCCTTGGGCTCCAGGACTGCTGAGTTGTACAACTGGGAAGGATCTATACTGGCAGCTGAGCGAGGTGCCTTGGGGTAGTAGACTTTCAGGATGGAGTTAGGCGCATCCAGATTTACAGAAAGAAAGAATCCAACTCCTCTTCCCAAAATAGCAGCAGGTCTCAGGTCTGTACCCAAAGTAGTATCCCCCCAAAAGTAGCCATTGGAAAATCTTCCCTGCTCGAGGAAATTCGGAGAAACACCCTTGATCCTAGCTACAAGTTGATTTTGATTGTATTCGACGAGGGCATTGTCTTCGATCACCTCGGTCAGGACAGCTACTCCTTCCAAGTTTTGAATGCTTTGCAGCCATTCTTCCTTTGCCAAGAAGCTTTTGCCTCGGGCAGGCTCAATTTTCAGCTCGGCATCAAAGCTGGCAAAAAGGCTGCGAATCAAATCCTCCAAACCATTGAACACCGACATGACGACTACCAAAGCAATCGTCCCCACAGCTACTCCAATCATGGAAATGATGGACAGAACCGTGATGAAATTCCGCTTTTTTTTGCTGCGAAAGTACCGAAGAGCAATAAAGCTGCTGGTGTTCAAGGCGCTTGGGATTAATCTTCCTCTTCTTCTTCCTCCTCAGGTGCAGGAGGAATATTGAGACCTGAGATGATTTTGTCCATATGCTGCGCATAGCTGGCAGAATCGTCCGGGAAGAAGGCCAATTCAGGGATGATTCTTACCGATTTGCCAATGCGCTTACCGAGGTGGTGTCTGATTTCCTTTTTGTGATCATTGATCAGGTCAAAGGCTTGGTTTTTATCGGCTAGCAAAAAACTCAGGTTGACTTTGGCAAAGCCCAAATCAGGACTCACTTCCACTCGTGTTACAGTCACCATAGTGCGCCCGATGAGGTGACGGGCTTCTTTTTGAAAAATCTCACCCAATTCCTTTTGGATCAGTTTGGCGTATTTTTTTTGTCTTTGGCTTTCCATCAGAAGTATTTATGGTACAAATTTAGCGAAATACTTGGGCATGCTTTAATTTCGGGGCAAAACCCAATCCAACTCAACCCAACACCTTGCTTAGATTTTTTAAAGTCAACGATCCATTTCGCCTCATTGGGGTAGCCTTATACCTATTGGTGTTTTCGGTAGTTTATCTGGTTTTGTTTCCTTTCCCGATTACAGAACCCCTTCTTCAGTGGATGGTTTTGGGGGAGCGATTGGGAGAGGGCTTTTACTTATACAAAGATGTAGTAGACGATACGGGACCCTTATCCTCTGCCTTCTTTTTGGCAATGGACTTCCTTTTTGGAAGAAGTCCTCTGGCCTATGCGATTCTGGGAAGAGTATTGATTCTCATTCAGCTGACCTACTGGAATTTTACCTTGATCCGCTACCGAGTATTTGATGAAAACACTTACCTGCCGGCAATAATCATGGCGGCTTTGTTTCACTTTTCCTTTGATATGCTCACGCTATCCCCTGCTTTGCTTGGGAGTACTTTTTTGATTTTGGCCCTCAGCCAGCTCTTTTCTCAGACAGTCCTCCAAAAGGAAACCTCCGAGTCTACTTTGTTGATTGGGATTTATGGCGGTATTGCTACGGGTTTTCATTTGAATTTTGGGTTGATTTTACCCTACATGATCTTTACCGGGTTGTTGATTTCAGGATTTTCCTTTCGGCAGCTAATCTTGTCAATTGTTGGATTTTTCCTACCGATCCTGCTGATCTTGGTATTTTACTTTTGGAATGACAGCCTTCAGGATGCTTTGGAGATCCTTCCTCTAGTTTTTACCTATGATGGATTTTCTTACCAGTCGGTTTACAGTTGGCTGATTTTGGGAGCATTTCCGGTACTTCTTGCCCTTTTTGGGTATTTTCTGGGGACTTTTCAGCGGGGGTCTACAATCAATCAGCAAAAGCAAAGACAGGTAATTATCACTTGGATGCTCTTTGGAGCTTTGGTTTTCTTTTTTGTCAAAAAACAGGCAGGATTTGAGCTTTTGATTTTTCTGCCAGGATTCACCTACCTCATCACCCAGTTTTTCCTTTATGTGAGAAAAAGCTGGATTGCTGGCATGACTTTTACCCTATTAATTTTGGGCTTGCCTTTGGGAGCGCTTTTTTATTGGAAAAATCAAACTCAAAGCAATGAGATCTACTTCGTGACCAATAACCCCGGAAATACCACTGAGAACAAAAAGATCATGGTTTTGGGGCCGGAGATGGATCTGTATCTGGAAAATCAGCTTGGGGGTCCATTTTTAAACTACCATCTCTCACAAGCCTACCTGGCGAAAGAAAAAGATCTGGAAGGAAAATCCAGACTGTATTCCAAGGTTTTCCTACAAAAACCAGAGTTAATTTTTGATTCAGAAGGCGAATTCAAAAAGCTTTTGCTGGAATTTCCGGCTCTTCAGTCTCTGTACTCAGAGAAATCACCGGGAATTTTCCAGAGAGCAAACTTTTAAATTTTTGACTTTCAGGCTTTTCAAGCTTAAATTCAGGGAAGATTCTTTTCTTCTTTCTTGGATTTAAACTTAACCTGCTTTTTTATGAATTCTATTTTTGAATTGCTGGATACTTTGGACCCTTCCGAAAAAACCAAGCTGCTCAAGCTCAGTGCGGTCAAAAACTCGATTCAATCCAAAAAATACCAATTACTCAAAGCCTATATCCAATCTCCAAACCAAGAGGATAAGGAGTATTGCAGGAGGCTTTATTCCACTGAATCCAAGGCGGCATTTATCCAACTTAAGAAAAGGGTAAAAGAAGATATCTATGAAATGATCCCCTGCCTGGGGTCTAGCCTGAAAATAAACGGAGAAGTACAGGAAAGAATCGCCTGCACCAACCTCCTGCTTCAAAGTCAGCATTTATTGTCCCGAGGCTTGGAAAAAGCCGGGTCCAAAACCCTTGAAAAAAGTCTAAAAACTGCTGTAGAAGCTGATCTTCCTGACTTGATTTTGTGTGTTTTTGATACGGCTAGGAGATTTGGGATAGAGGGAGTGATCCAATCCAAGGATTTGCCTCAGCTGGAATTGATCATAAAAAGCCATCTCCAGATTTTGGTAAACAGACATTTGGAGCAAACCAAACCCCAATCCTTCCAAAATGCAGAATTGGGATTAGTCCTCAAACACCTGAATACAGAACAAAAACAATGGGAATACTTATCCATGATACGCAAGGCGCTTTCCAACAAAGACCTTGAAAAAGCAGTGGATCTGAGAAAAGAATCTGCTGAACTCTTTGAGGAAAACAAAATCTCTGAAGAAATCAACCAAGAGTTTGCCCTCATCCAACAACAAATCCTGATCCACACCGGAAGATTCAAAGAAGTCATCCAGCACTACAAATCACTGGACTACTCCCGGTTTTTAAACCCCGAAAACAGACTAGAACACATCCAATACCAATGGCTGGCACTCTATTATCTAGGCCGGCTGGATGAAGCGCAAGCGCTGCTAAAGAAGTCACTGAGCAAATTCAATCCCGAATTGAACTCCAAGTGGAAATACTGGGAAGCTTGTCTGCATTTTAGAATGAAATCCTTCAAGTCTGCACTAAAGCTCATTCACGATTGCCAGCCTCAACTCAAGTATTCCCCAAATTTTTATTTGGGATCCAAAATGCTGGAATTGATGATTCTTTTTGATCAAAATGACCTGGACTGGCTGGATTACAAAATTGAAAACCTGCGAAAACTGATTTCAAGATGGACAGGTAAAATCAATCCCAGAATAGAAGGTGGGTTCAAATTATTTTCAAAAATCCAGAGAAAAACCCTGGAGGATCCGGCAAACCAGATTTTTGGAAATGAAGAAATGACCAATCTGGTCCAGGCAAGAGGAAGGTATTTTTGGGACCCCACTGATTTTGAGCTGGTCCGGTTTGATTCTTGGATCGAAAATAGACTTGTATAGAAAGCAGCAGGATTCTTCTTTTTCAGCTCAAATCCTGAACATCCTTTGAAAAAAGTGAATGGATCTGGAAAACGAAATCCAGGCACTTCCCAGAATCAGGGTCAAAATGGCTTAGCCATTTGGTCTATTAATTTCTGTTTCTACAAAAGGAAAAGTTAATCCCTTTAAAATAGGAAGACTATCAATAAACTTAAGTAACAATAAAAATTAAGTAAAAGGGAAAAATCCTCAATTATTGGAATTAGGCAAGATTTTTTTGCCTTTTTTCAAAAGAACAGATGTCACATTAAAGTTTTCAAAGATAGGCTATTTAATTGATTTAAAGCACTTTACAAATTTTCATTTTTTAGGAATACAGTTAAAAACAGATTTTTTTTTCCTGTTAATTGGCTCTTGATCTCGCTAGCTTTTTTGAGTTTTTCCAGCATTAAATTTTTACCAATGATTCATTCTGCCTTGGAATTTTTGACCCAAGAGCTTAACGCCTTTATCAAGCTCAAGGTCGGCGACCCGATCACCAATCGGGTAGTCCTGTCCAGTGTGACCAATGAGCAGGGAATTGCCATTCCGGACCAGTCACTCGGCTTGTCTTTGATCAATATTGAGGAGGAACGGACGATTAAGGACCAACAAAACCGATTCATCAATGCGGTAGGAAAGGTGGAAAAGCGCAATCCGGACATCCAGTTGAATCTTTACGTGCTGATCACGGCCAATTTCCAAAACCGATTGCCCAACAACTCCTCAGATGACTATGTCGAAGGGCTCAAGCAGCTGAGTTATGCGGTAGCGTTTTTTCAGAGCAAAAATGTTTTTACACAGGAAAACAGCCCGAGTTTGGCCGGTTTTGATGGGGATTTGAAAAAAATATTCGTAGAACTCTACAGCTATTCCTTTGAGCAGCTGTACAACTTCTGGTCGGTAGTAGGGGCCAAATATCTCCCCAGCGTACTGTATAAGGTGAGAACCATCCGTGTCCAGGAAAACGCGATCCAGCAGAGCGGTGATCCGATAGAAAAAATCTACCTCGAATCCAGACACAAGCTATGAATATCCTCTACTCCCGTCTTTTTGAACTCCAGCTTCTGCATGACTTTTTTGCGGACGGGATAGCCCAGTCCCTAAGTCTGAGTCCGGATACTTCCACTCAAAATTTGCTGAAAAGCGGCAGAATGCTCCTCCGTTCCATCCCAAAAGGGGTGATTGCCTTGTATAGGGCCGAGGAGAATCTCAGTGACCCAGAAGTTCGCCTTCAGGTTCCCTGCAGATTCCGCTTTTTCGTCAGCAGTTCCAATTCGGGATTTCTCCACACGATTACAGACTGGAATACCCCTCAAAAGGACTTCAAAACAGGCTCTTTTTTCCATTTCAAAAATATCCCTGCCAACGCTTCAACCAATCCTGCCTCCCCGGAGACCTTAGGATTTCAGATTCTCGATGGGCTAAGGCCAAAAGAATTATTGGAACAAATAAGGATTGCTTCTCAGCCTACATCTGTGCTATTCAGAGTGCGGGACGAAGCAGGAAATCAAATTTCATCAGGGAAGGATCAATCGGGAAATCCTCTTCCTCTGGATTTGCTTCTTTCTCCGGATGATTTGGGGGTGTTTTCGCTGAGACTGAACGTGAATGAAAAAGCTGACGGCATATATTCCCTTGAGCTCAGAAATCAAGCAGATACAGAGACCCTCTATTCCAAAAGCTACTTTTTATCCAGCGATGCCATTGGCAACACTGCCTTGGGAATAATAGAAATCAGCTATGTGGCCAGTCCGGCACACCTGTATGGTCCGATGGACTATTTCGCAGTTCGGCTGAAAAGGAAATCTACCCGATGGACCTACATCATTGTCAATCAGAATAAAAAGCTCAATCTGGGGACGAATCAACTTTCCATAAGAGATAAAGGAAATCCCCCAGGCTCACCTTATGGGGTGTATACCTTTCAGCAAGATGGAGGTGCTCCACACCCTGATATCCAAGTCAACAATGCAGAGACCGTCATATTCAAGTCTCAGGTACCGATCCCTTTTTTCGAAAATCCAAAACTAAATCTGGAATTAAGAAGAACTCCTGGAAATCGGGTATTGTATGCCAATCTCCCCAACCCTCTCCGAAATGGGATTGCAAAAATCAACGGAGGAGAGGCTTTCAGTGAAATTTTCGTCTTTATCTAAACCTTTCTTTCCCCATGGCAGAATTCAAAACTCCCGGAGTGTACATCAAAGAAATCTCCACCCTTCCTGCCTCTGTGGTTCCGGTGGCTACAGCTATTCCGGCCTTTGTGGGCTACACCGCCAAGGCTGAAAAAAACGGAATTACCATTCCTGCCAATAAGCCAACCCGGATTTCATCTTACCTCGAATTCCAGGAAATCTTCGGGGATGCTTTTCCCGAAAAATACCAAATCACCATCAATCCCGACGGTACCTTTACCATACCGGCTCTCGCAAGTCCCTCTCCCTATTTGATGACCTATCAGGTCTACATGTACTTCAATAATGGAGGAGGACCCTGTTGGATTGTATCCACGGGTATTCATGACCTTACACCGGATTCCAATTCCTTAGATGTGAACGAACTGATCGCTGGGATTCGAGCCCTGGAGGAGGAAGATGAGCCCACTCTGCTTTTAGTGCCTGAATCGGTGATTTTGGGAGCTACAGACAGAAAATCCCTGCATGATCAGATGCTGGCCCAATGTGCCAAACTTCAGGATCGATTTGCCCTTTTTGATGCCCTGCTGGATACTGGAATGTCCGTTGCCGAAAACGGCAATCAGTTCCGGGCCGAAGTGGGAAGCTCAAATCTAAGCTATGGTGCTGCCTATTTTCCTTCGCTGAGAACTATCCTTTACAGGAATTTCAAAGAAAATGAACTGACGATCATTGACAACAGGACCGGCCCGGGTTTGGGTCCTTTTCACGGATTGACTCTCGCCGAGATCGGAGCAGGTCAAAAATTTGCTACCGGGACCATTCGAATTACAGATTTCGATGTGATAGACGGAGACAGCTTTGAGATAGGTGGCGATACTTATCTGGAAGGAAGTGAATTCAACAAGGATACGAGCAACATCACCACAGCGGGAAGCCTGACTACCGCCATCAATACTCCTCCCAAAGCACGCTACGGAGCCACTAGAGAAGGAGGCTCCAATCTGATCACCGTCACCGCCAAAATCGAAGGCGAGGCAGGAGGTGATTTGACCCTAGTCTATACAGACAATGCAGGAGGTGGTGCTACAGTATCAGGCTCAGGCTCCCTCACTTGGGTGGCCCCGGATAAAGCTCTATACAACGCCATCATGGCCGATCTCAAATCCCGATTGGTCGACCTCTATCCTTCAGCATCTATGGCTGGAGTCTTTGCCCGGGTAGACAGTCAGCGTGGGGTATGGAAGGCCCCTGCCAATGAAGAAATTCGATCCATTAGCAGACCTGCCTTGGCAGTAAGTAGTGAAGAACAGGGTCTTTTGAATGTAGATGCCACCTCAGGAAAATCCATCAATGTCATTCGCTTTTTTCAAGGCAGGGGCAATCTGGTCTGGGGTGCGAGAACGCTCGCTGGAAACGACAACGAATGGAGGTATATCCCTGTGAGAAGGCTTTACCTCTTTGTCGAGGAATCCATCAAAAAAGCCACCGAGTTTGTGGTTTTTGAGCCCAATGATGCCAATACCTGGCTGAGGGTCAAGACCATGTGCGAAAACTTTCTTTCCAGCCTCTGGAGAGAAGGTGCATTGGCTGGGGCAAAACCTGAGCAGGCATTTTTTGTAAACGTAGGCCTCGGCAAAACCATGACGGCCCTGGACATTCTCGAAGGCAGAATGAATGTAGAAATAGGTCTTGCTGCGGTAAGGCCTGCGGAATTCATCATTCTGAAGTTTTCTCACAAGCTTCAGGAATCTTAGTCTCAACTTCACTATAACCCACAGAACCCATGTCAAACTTCACAACACCGGGTGTTTATATTCAGGAAATTTCAACTCTGCCTGCCTCTATTGCAGCCGTGGAGACCGCCATTCCGGCTTTTATCGGACACACACAAAAAGCCGATGGTGGATCCCTTAGGGTACCAACGAGAATTACTTCCATGCTGGAATATGAGGCGATCTTCGGAGGCCCCAATCTAGAGGGAGTTTCGGTAAGTATTCAGGATATCTACTCAGGACTGGATGGACAGCCTGCGACACTACAAACCAGAAAAATAACCGCCTCCCTCACCGGAGCACCTTCTCCTTTCAAAATGTACCACAGTCTTCGCCACTATTTTGATAATGGAGGAGGGCCCTGCTACATCGTATCGGTCAATACCTACTCCAGTAATCCAAGCAACGATGGTCCCACCGTTTTGGGTAGTCTGAGGCATGGATTGGCCATGTTGGAAAAGGTGGATGAGCCAACTCTGATCGTATTTCCGGACTACATGACCATGGCGGAATTTCAGCCTGTCTACACCGATGCCTTAGCCCAATGCAATAAACTCCAAGATCGATTTGTGATCATGGATGTCAAAGAAAACACCCCGAACCCCTTTCAGGATGCAGTCAACTTTCGAGACAATGGAATTGGCTCAGGCAATCTGAAATATGGCGCCGCTTACTACCCCAACCTCAAAACCTCCTATTCTTACGGGTTCAGTCCTGCGGCGATCAATCTTACCCAAACCCATGAGTATCGGGGTCTCGGCACCTCCAATCCTTTAATTTCCAATACCTTGAACGGGGTCACCTTAGCCTCTTTGGAGACCACAGACCCAAGCCTCTACCGGGCCATTTTCGCAGAAATCAATAAGTTGAAAGTAGAGCTTCCCCCCTCTCCGGCAGTAGCCGGTGTCTACGCGAGAGTAGACAGCCAAAGAGGAGTGTGGAAAGCCCCTGCCAATGAGGACATTCGCGGTATAGTAGGCCCTGCAGTAAAAATAACCAACGAGCAACAAGCCTCACTCAATGTGGACGCTTCCTCAGGAAAATCCATCAATGCTATCCGGACTTTTACTGGCAAAGGCACCCTGATTTGGGGAGCAAGGACACTCGCCGGCAATGACAATGAATGGAGATATGTCCCGGTGAGACGCTTGTTCATCTTCATTGAAGAGTCAGTCAAAAAAGCCACTGAATTTGTGGTCTTCGAACCCAATGATGCCAATACCTGGCTTAGGGTAAAAACCATGATTGAAAACTTCCTCTCCAAACTCTGGAGAGACGGAGCCCTAGCCGGGGCCAAGCCTGAGGATGCCTTTTTTGTCAAAGTGGGATTAGGTGTCACGATGACTGCTCAGGACATTCTGGAAGGCCGAATGAATGTAGAAATCGGCTTGGCGGCAATAAGACCTGCCGAATTTATCATACTCAAATTTTCACATAAGCTTCAAGAAGCCTAATCAAATCAGCAAACACTTTAATCTAAACTATTATGGCAGTAGCATATCCTGTTTCCGTCTTTCATTTTCAGGTAGAATGGGGCGGTACCCGTATTGGATTTACAGAGGTCTCCGGCCTTTCCATAGAATTGCAGACCATCGATTACCGGGAGGGGAATTCACTCGAATACCACGTCACCAAAATGCCAGGAATCCCCCAATACAGCAATATTTCCCTGAAGCGTGGGGTTTTTGCGGCCGACAATGAATTTTTCCAATGGCTCAATACGGTCAAGAAGAATAAAATTGACCGTCGCGACCTCACCATCAGCCTGCTCAATGAAGAGCATGAACCCATCATGGTGTGGAAGGTGAAAGAAGCTTGGCCTTGCAAAGTGGAAGGCCCTACGCTCAATTCTACCGGAAATGAAGTGGCTATCGAGACCATCGAGCTTTGCCACGAAGGACTGAGTATTGAGACTACTTAAATCATGGCTTTCTTCTATCCTCCCACCGGATTTCACTTCCTGGTTCGATTTGAAGGACTGGCTCTCAAGTACCCCGGGATCCCCGATGTGGGATTTCAGGAGGTAAGTGGGATCAGTGCCGAAATCGGAGTGGAAGAGTATGCAGAAGGGGGAGAAAACCGATTTAAACATCGAATGCCCAATCCGATAAGCTATCCCAACCTCTCCATGAAAAGAGGAATGATGAGTGGATCTCCCGCAGCGAAATGGTTTAAAAATGCAGTTGAGAACTTCAGTTTTGAGCCACAGGATATTACAGTGATTTTGCTCAATGAAGACCATCTCCCCCTTCAGGCTTGGAATTTTTTCAATGCCTGGCCTGTGAAGTGGGACATCGAGGGGCTGAATGCCATGGATAGCGGACTGATGATAGAGTCCATGGAATTTGCCTATCAGTATTTCAGAAGAATAGAACCTTCCGACCTAAGCCCCATCTAAGCATGCCGATAGAAATCCAGGAGCTCATCATCCGAACTACCGTGGACACCCAAGACGAAAGACCAACGGGTAACCAAAGACCAAATCCAAGCCCCAATGCATTGATGCAGGGATTGGAAGAATTGGCCAAACTGATCAAAGAGAAAAACGAAAGATAAGCAGCAACTATGGCACTCAAGGACATTTTTACCCCAATGGGTGGTCTGGAAAAGCTGAAAATCACTGCTTTTTCGGATGACAACTACGAAACCTCCACCGCCCACTATGTGGTCATGTACAATCCTACGACCTACAGTCAGGAAGTAAAAAACAAGTGGGTGGCTGAAGAAGGCCTTGCTGATGGGCGCCAAAACCAGTTTAAATCCAACCAGTCCGAAGATGTCCAATTCGAATTTCTCTTCGATGCCAGCAGTGCTTCCCCACCATCCAAAGACTCCCCCGGAAATCTAGACCTCTCCTACTTGGGGGATCTGGCTCCTGACCGGGATAAAATAGGTGGAGAAAAGGTCTCTGCAATAGAAATCATCAAGGAAGACAAACATGTAGACCGGGCTATTTCGAGATTTTTGGATATCACCCAAAAAATCCAACCGACTACCCATCAGCCCAATTACCTGCAGATCAATTGGGGCGCCTTCCAATTTAGAGGAGTGTTGGAAAGCGCAACAATCAATTACAAGCTATTCAATAATGCCGGACTTCCTATCCGCGCCACGGTCACGGCCAAATTCAAGCAATCCATCTCCAGAAGTGAGCAGGCTGCAGAGACAGGCCGAACGTCTCCCGATCTCACTCACCTCCGTACGGTCAAATCTGGAGATACCCTTCCTCTGATGTGCCATAGGATCTATGGAGACTCCTCCTACTATCTGGAAATCGCCCGGATCAATAAAATCAACAATTTCCGCCTGCTCCACGAGGGACAGGAACTCATCTTTCCCCCACTAGCCAAGTAAACTACAATGCCCATAGTACCCGTTTCAGCCCGCACCAATCCGAATCTTGCCACCTTCAAGATTCTTTCTGAGGGAACAGAAATTCCCCCAGAAATCGGCGTGGCTATGATTGCCGTGACCCAAGCTGTAAATAAGCTGCCTGCAGCCAGAATTGTACTTTTTGACGGAGATGTGGCTTCCCAGGACTTTGAAGTCAGTGGTGGGGATTTTTTTATTCCAGGGAAAAAAATCACGGTCAAAGCCGGCTACAACAATGACGAGGAAGTCATCTTCGAAGGAATAATCATCCGACATGGCATTGAAGCAAGAGGTGGCGCATCCAAGCTGATTTTGGAACTGAGAGATCCAGCTGTGAAAATGACCGTTGGCCGTAAAAACAAATACTTTTTTGACTCCAAGGATTCGGAAATCATCGAAGACTTGATCTCAGGATATGGACTTGGCAGTGAGGTAGAGGCGACCACTACTACCCATAAGGAAATGGTTCAATTCTACTGCTCGGATTGGGACTTCATGCTCACCCGGGCGGAACTCAACAGCAAACTAATCTTGGTAGAAAATGGCAAAGTGAAGATGAAAAGTGCCGAAGTATCTGCCGATGCCAAACTCGAACTGGAATTTGGGACGAATGTGGTAGAAATAGAGGCCGAAATGGACGCCCGTACCCAATATGCATCAAGTAAAAGCAAGGGCTGGGATATGGCCAATCAGGAACTTTTGGAATTGGAATCTCCCGATCCTGGGATTGATTTCCAAGGTGATCTTTCGGGGCAGGAGCTAGCTGAAGTGATCGGGTTGGAGGATTTTACCCTGCTTCACGGAGGAGGATTTTCCGGGGAAGAGCTCCAAAACTGGGCAGATGCCAACATGCTGAAGAGCCGGCTTTCCAAAATCAAAGGACAGATCAAAATCCATGGTGACAACACCATCAAGCCCGGAGATATGGTGCAGCTCAGTGGTTTTGGGTCAAGATTTAATGGAAAGGCCTTCGTCAGCTCCGTGTACCATGAGGTATCCCCAAGCCAAAAGTGGTTTACCACACTGGGTTTGGGACTGGACCACCGGTTTATTTCCTCCGTTTTCGACGACATCGTAGCTGTTCCCGCTGCCGGCTTGGTCCCTGCCATGAAGGGCTTGCACATCGGAAAAGTCACTGGGTTGGAAGATCCCGATGGAGAAAACCGGGTCAAGATCCTTTTGCCAATGATCGACGCCTCCTCCGAAGGCACCTGGGCAAGATTGGCCACACTGGACGCCGGAGGTGAGGGGGTCAGAGGCGCCGTTTTTTACCCGGAGATCGGAGATGAAGTCATTGTGGGATTTATCAATGAAGACCCGAGACAGCCTATCATATTGGGTTCACTTTTCAGCTCGGCCAATGCCAGCCCGATAGAAGTCAAAGATGACAATTTCAAAAAAGGATATACCAGCAAAACAGAGCTGAAACTCCATTTTGATGATGAAAAGAAATCCATTCGAATCGAAACTCCCGGAGGTAGAATCGTGGAAATGAACGATGAGGATGGGCGGATTTCTATGGAGGACGAAAGCGGAAACAAAGTCATTCTGGATAGTGATGGGATCACCATGGAATCCTCAGCTGACTTCAAAATCAAGGCCACCGGGGACGTAAAAATCGAAGGAATGAATGTGGATATCGAATCCTCAGCCCAACTCACCACTAAAGGGGGGGCTGGGGCAGAATTCTCCTCCTCGGGGCAAACTATTGTGAAAGGTTCATTAGTACAGATCAATTGAAATATGCCAAACGCAGCAAGAGTCGGAGACACAAGTAATCATGGAGGCACAATCATAGGGCCCGGAGTACCCACCGTGATGATAGCAGGGATGCCGGCAGCGGTCATGGGTGACAATCATGCCTGCAGCCTTCCTCCAAACAGTCATCAACCTACTGTCAGTCCTTTCATTGCGGGGAGTGGCACCGTCATGATCGGAGGGAAACCAGCACTCCGGGTTGGAGACACCTGTGTCTGCGGGGCTTCACCGGCTGCAGGAGCTCCAACAGTCTTGATTGGATAAGTGAATTAGGATAAAAATTGGGAAAAATGGGGTCTTTAAAAAGCCGAACGGAGAGATTCCAAAACCTTAATAAAAATGAAAGAGAAAAACACCTATTTGGGAAGAGGCTGGGCCTGGCCCGTCAGCTTTCAGGCTGAAGTGGCTCAAGTAGCCTTAGCAGAGAATGAGGAGGACATTCGGCAAAGCCTCATTATCCTTCTGAATACCTCCATAGGGGAGCGGGTTTTGCGACCTGAATATGGTGCCAACATGGAGGATTTACTTTTTGAATCTCTCAATGTGACCACTGCCACCTTGATTTCAAACCGAATCAAGCGGGCGATACTTTTTCACGAACCTCGGATCCGGGTGATTCAGGTGGACATGCGTCCCGATTACCAAGCAGGGAGAATTGATGTACTGGTAGAGTACCTCATTTTAGCCACCAACAACCGAAGAAATCTTGTCTACCCCTACCTGTTTATTGAAGCCACGGATATTACCCAATGAGCACCGACTCCTGCCATAGCGTCCATGTACCCCATCCGGGAACTCACCAGGCCAACCGACTTTTGGAAAGCCTGTTGCCCGATTATGTGGCAGTAGATGAGCGAAGCTTGGAAGAGCTGAAGCAATTTGCCACCCAATTGGCCTTTCAGCTTAAATTCATCGAGCCATCCGGAGATACCGGCAAGGATTGGAAGAGCTTTTTCACTCAGGACGTCCAACCTGAACAATTGACAGCTCCCCATTTTTCCCTTTTTCTGGCTTTTCTTCAAAACTACACACTCCTCCAAAAGGACCTCAACACACTGACCAGGAGGCATTTGGATTTCTTTTATCGGGATGTACTGAGAATACGGGAAAAATCCCCAGAACCTGACCAAGCCTATCTCATCATCCAGCTCGCCAAGCACGTCGGGGAATATCTGATCCCTTCACTGACCTCCTTCAAGGCTGGAAAAGATGGTCTGGGCCTCCCGGTTTCTTTCCGCAGCCAAGCCAACCAAGCGGTCAACAAAGCGGAAGTAGCGGATATCAAAGCCTTGTACCGGGATGAGTTTTCCAGATTTTATGCCTCCCCCATTGCCAATTCTGAAGATGGCTTGGGAGGGGAAATTATCCAGTCTGAAGGAGGATGGAGTCCATTTGGTATCCCAAAGAGCCTGTTTCCAGAGTCTGACAGGAGCTTGGCTGTGATAGGTTTTGCTGTTTCTTCACCGGTTTTAGCCTTGGCAGAAGGAGAAAGGAAAATCAGCCTGAGCCTGCTTTTTCATTCTCAGGACCAGCTGCTGGAAAACCTCAATAAACTGAACCTAAATGCCAGCTTTCGCTTTTGGCTGAGTGGGGAAAAAACCTGGATAGAGGCTCAATCGGGAGGTAAAAAATCCGAGGCCCAAGCCAAATCAGATGCACTGAAATTCATTAATTCAGCAAAGAACTGGCAGGATATTGCAGGAATTGAGCCTCAGGCGGGGCCCATTCATGATGACCCGGAAATGGGGTCCCATCGCCCGTTTTCCGGATATGATATAGGAGAAGTCACTGCCAAAAATATTCTTGCCTTCCGAGATAGCCTTGCCAGTAAAGCCTTCCAAAAGCTGGAAGACATAAAAAACGTAAGAGGTCTAGGAGACGACAAATACCATGACTTGATCTATTCTTTCCAGAAACAAGCCCATCAAATCATCAATCGGGGATCGGAAGGGATAGAATTGACCCTCAATTTTTCGCTAAGCCCAGAGCAAGAATCCGTCGTGGGATACGATCAGAGGGTATTGATTCAGCATTTTTCCACAACTCAGCCAGTACTCAAAGTAGAATTGGCCCCCACTGCGCAGAGTTACGCCTACCCAATGCTTCAAAATGCCAAGCTGAAGTCAGTAAAGTTGGTAGTGGATGTAGTCGGAGTTCAAGAGCTTGTCTTGCAAAATGATCAGACGGTATTACCAGTGGGGAAAAATATTCATCCTTTTGGATTCCGACCCACTTCAGGATCTCATTTTTACATTGGGAGCAGGGAGGTTTTTTCCAAAGACCTAAATTCCCTTTCCATCACCGCCGAATGGGCCGGGCTACCTGGCACGGGCAATGGATTCCAGGACCATTACCAAGGTTATCTTGAAAAAGACAGTAGAACTAACCTGAAATTCAAGGTAGAACCTACCCTGCTGAAGGATAGGGCTTGGATCAAGCACCCCAAAAATCCTTCCTATTTTCTATCCCTTTTTGGTCCTTCTGATGCTGCACCGCCTTTATCAGAAACCACCCTGACCCTAGATGGGGAAATGCTTCAGCTTTTGGGACCAAATCCGGAATTGGAGGAGATAGAAACCTGGAGTCCTGACAAAAAAAGAGGCTTCCTACGCCTGTCGCTTATCAATCCGGACTTTGGGCACAGGGACTTTCCCGTTCTTTTTGCCGGAGAAGTACTTAAAAAACTGGATGACCCTGACCTGCCTTTACCCAAAGAGCCTTATACCCCTGAGCTGAAATCAGTAAGTCTCAGCTATACTGCTGAAGATTCCTTTCAGCCCAATTCGGGAAAATGGAGCCATTTTTTCCATATTGGCCCCTTCGGAGAAGCTTTGCTTCAGGAGAAAAGTCCAGAGATTCTTCCCTCTTTTTCAGCACAAGGAGAATTATTGATAGGCTTGAAAAATCACCTTCCCGGGCAGAGCATCCAACTCCTTTTTCATATCCTGGATGGCAGCGGAAACCCCGAAAAACCTGTACCTACAGTTTCTTGGAGCTATCTGAGTGGTAACCAATGGGTGCCTGTCGATAAGCTGGATTTGGTCCTTGATCAAACCCGAGGATTGATTCAGACAGGGTTGATTCAGTTTACCTTACCCAAAGCAGCAGACTCCTCACATACTCTTTTGCCGAATGGACACACTTGGCTCAAAGCTTCTGTGAGCGAAAATGCTGATGCCCTGCCCAAGCTGACCCAAATCCTGGCTCAGGCCATCCAAGTCACTTTTGATGATCAGCAAAATGATCCCAACCGACTTGCTCAGTCCTTACCGGAGGGAACCATCACCAAACTGACTATCAGCCAAAATCAAATCAGTAAAATCAGCCAGCCTTTTGCCTCATTTGGGGGAAAAATGGCCGAGGCCGAAGGAAATTTCTACACCAGAGTTTCCGAACGGCTCAGACACAAGCAGCGGGCGATCACCAAGTGGGACTATGAGCATCTGGTTTTGGAGGAATTTCCAGAAGTATATCAAGTCAAAGCCCTGAATCACACTTTCTATGAAGGAAATCTTCAGGAATACCGGGCCTTGGCACCCCGGCATGTGACCTTGGTGATAATAGCCAATGTCCAAAACCGAAACGCCCTGGATCCGCTCAGGCCTAAAGCCAGCGTCTCCTTACTCAGCAGCATCAAGGAAATGCTCTTGAAAAAGTGCTCTCCCGGAGTCCTGCTTCATGTAGTCAACCCAGTCTATGAAGAGCTGCAGATCAAAACCAAAGTTCGCTTTCTTCCTGGGGTAGACCAGTCCATTCATACCAAAAAGCTGGAGGATGATCTGAAAGCCTTTCTTTCTCCCTGGGCTTTTGAACCCACAGATCAATTCCAGTTTGAAGGGGAAATCCAAAGCTCTGTCATTTTGCATTTTATAGAAAAGCTCACTTATGTGGATTTTCTGTCCTGTTTTGAGCTCTATCACCTAATTAAAAATCCGGTCAATGGGCAGCTGATTTCCCGAACCCGGGTAGAAGAGGGAAAAGGAAGTAGAGGGGTCTCCATTTTGGGGTCTGTAGGCACTCTTGGAAACTATGGAGATCATCTGATTGAAGTATTGGAAACCGAAGCCTGTGAATGCGAGGACAATGTCGTGCCTGAAAAAGCAGACATTCTCTCTTCGGAAAGCAGTGATATGGAGGAAAAATATTGATCATCTAACCTATGCAAGAACCCGTCACCATATCCAAAAGCAATTTTCCCAGCCCGGCATCAGATTATGAGCTGCTGCGCAAAGAAGCCCTCGCCTACATTCAGCGGCTTTCGGGAAATATCTGGACGGATTACAATGCACATGATCCGGGAGTGACCATCTTGGAAATCCTGTGCTATGCCATCACCGACCTTAGCTTTAGGACTCAGTTTCCAATCCAGGATTTGCTGGCTGACCCGAGGGGTTCCTTGGCGGGTCAGTTTTTTCAACCTTCTCAGATCCTCCCCTCCAAGGCCCTCACGCTGACCGATTACCGAAAACTCCTCATGGATGTGGAAGTGGTGGATGAAGCTCCCGATTCCATCTGTCCCAAAGCCGGGGTGAAAAATGCCTGGATTACCCTGAGAGAAAGTAATGAAATCCCAGTATATCCCGATCGAAAGGCCAAAAAACTAGCCTACCAACCTTTCCCTTCCACGGAAAAGGCATTGAAAATGGGGATTCTTTATGATGTGCTTTTGGAGTTTGACACGGTTCCGGTTTTGGGAGACCTTAATGAAAACCAGCTCAGCATGGAAATCGAGGTCACAGAGCATCCCGAGCTGAAAGGAACCGTCATAGATATTCAGATTGAGTTTCCCCGATGGGATCAAAACCTAGACTGGACCGATTCTCAAGCCATAAAAAAGGCCATTCAGTCCATCGATATTCAATTTCAGAACCTTCCCTCCGGAATAGACCTGAGCTATAAAATCCAACCCTCAAAAAATATAAAGCTGGAAGGCTCCATCCTCACCAATACCGGACCGCAGCCCTTGGATGGACTCACCCAATTGAGTAATCAAATCAATCAACTGGTCTACCAGGATGAGGCAGGGGCGCTATTTCAATACCGATTAAAAACCGATAAAATCAGGGAAATCCTTGCCGAAGTCAAGCGCACCCTTCATGCCAACCGAAACCTCTGTGAGGATTTTGTGGAGTTTCAGGCCTTGAAGGTGGAGGAGATTTTGGTCTGCGCAGATATCGAACTCAGTCCGGAAGCCAATGTAGAGCTAACCGAAGCCCTGATTTTTTCCACTATCGGAGACTTTCTTTCTCCTCAGGTGAATTTTTACAGCCTCGAGGAAATGATCGACCGGGGTAAAGAAGGCAGCCTTCCTATCCTTAGAATTCAGCAGAATCCCGCTAAAGTTTGGATCAGCCTACCTCAGGAAGATTTTCCAAAGTCAGGAACCATGCTGAGTATCCTTGGAAGCGGTAACAATGCCGGGACTTACGAGGTTTTGGGAGCCCGTTTGGCTCAGGACGGGGCTTGTGAGATTAGCCTCTCTCCCAACTTTTCGAGCTCACTGATTCGGGAAGATGACAGCGTGTACTTAGGGGATTGGGATAATGCAGTAGGGACTCCTACAGAAAAAATCTTCGAAGGCCCATTGTTAAAGCACGGCTTTATCGATGAAGAGGAGTTGGCCCTGGCAGAAAGAAAATCCCAGATCCATGTGTCTGATCTGATCCATTTGATCATGGACATTCCTGGAGTAGAGGCAGTAAAAAGTATTCAGATTGCCAATCTGCCTCAGGATGATCCTAAAGGGACCATTCCCTCAAAGAGTGTCAGATGGTGCCTCAAGCTGGCCATGGAGAAGAATTACATCCCCCGTCTGAACGTAGCCCTGAGCAAACTGACCTTTTTCAAGGAGAATCTACCCTTCATTGCCAATCGCGAGGAAGTAGAAGACCTGCTCGAAGACATTCAAAACAACAAACGCCCCCAAAAGAAATCCGGCCTAGTTAAAAACTTCCTGCCGCTAAGTGGAGAATACCGCGATTTGGAAAATTATTTCTCCATCCAAAATGACTTCCCTCTGGTCTATGGACTTGGAGAAGAAGGCATGCTTCCTCAGGGCGAAGGCCGCCCTCAACCTCACCAGGTAAAACAGCTGAAAGCCTACTTGATGGTTTTTGAGCAATATCTGGCCAATTATCTTTCTCAATTATCCAATCTCAAACACCTTTTTTCTTATGAAAATGAAAAGGATGAATTTGGGAATCGCCTGGTGGACCGAACCTACTTTTTCCAAAGCTTATCTGAGGTGATCGTCCAATCTGACGGAAGGCTAGGAACCAAGGTGCCCGACTCCTCTGATCTTTGGAAAAATCTGGGAGATCTTAAGGAGCTGCTCGGTGAGATTACAGAAAGCCGAGAGACTTTTTTGAGCAGAAGAAACAAGTTTCTTAATCATTTGCTGGGAAGATTTGCGGAGTCTCTTACCGATTATGCACTTCTTTCCGAGCGAATCCATCCCCTTCAGGCTCAGGATAAACTGATCGACGACAAGCTCCATCTTCTTCAAAATTATCCTGAGATCAGTGCGGGACGAGGACTGGGTTTTGACTATTCTATTTCTGATCAATTCTATCATCAGGGAAATCTCTCCGGGCTGGAGGACAGGATCGGGGCCTTGTATGGAATTCGAAAGAAGAGCTCCGACTGGCTGATTTTCAGCTCCTATTTTGCACTGGAGGAAAACGAAGGAGCTTGGTCGGTCCAGGTTATAGACGCCAGCGATCAGCCCATTTTTAGGCTTTTGGCTACTTTCTCTTCCCGAAATGAAGCCGCTGAAGCCCTGGAAAAGGCTCTTCTTCTCGGGGCATTGAAAGAAAACTATAGCTTCAGCGGAGACCCGGGTTCAATCCAGATTTTGCTTTTGGATCGAGGAGTGCCAGTTGGAGCAAGTATCAGGGAGGACTTAATAAGTGGAGCTGAAGGAGAGGATGGCGGGCTACTGCTGAGCCAAATCCATGAGATTCTCTTCGGGGAGTTTTTGGAAAATCCACGGGCCAATCGCAAAAACCTAAGCCTGGGATTGAAAAACTGGGTGAGCTACTCAGTGAGTACGAGCACAGGACCTGAGACTCCAAGCTACGAGGTGGAGTTCAAGTTTTACGATGCTCCTTTTGGCCAAGGAGATGAGATGCTTTTTGGAAAAATAAAGGTAGAAGTACCCGGCGAAACAGATTCTGATAAGCTGGAAGTTCTGGCAGAAGAAGGGTTTGAAAATCACCTTTGGCAGCTGGTGGCTGCAGCTTCGAGACCTTCGGGCTATCGCTTACCTCTAGACACAAAAAATCCTTACCAAATAGAGCTGGTAGATCCACTGCGAGGGGGACTTTTGGCAGAAAGTTCCGCTACAGACTTCAATCAGTCACTCGCTCAAGCACTTGCCAATGGGGATTGGGGAGAAGCTTGGCTACTAACCAAAGGAAATCCTCCTGAAGCCTTTATCCTCAATCAGGCAGAAGCCCGGGGATCAAAGATTGTTATCCAGGGGTCTCCCCAGACAAAAAAAGGAGATATCCTCCTTTTCGAGCAAGAAATTCAAGTACAGACCATACAGCCCGAATCCCATGAATTGATCGTGGAGGGCGATTTGAGTCAGGTGATCGGGTATTTTCCTTCCATCCAACTGATCTATTCTGACGGAGGAAAGACCTACCTAAAGGACCTTTCGATTCTCTCGGTGAGTTTTGACGGAACGGCGACACGATTGGTAACTCCGACGGAGCCCAAAGCGAGTTGGGAAGGAGGCACCATCAGCCTTTCCAGACAATTTGAGGTGGTGGAAATGGACGGGACAAAAGCCTTGGTGAATGGAGGTGAAGAAATCAGGGCGATTGAAAAGCTAAGGCAATTCTTTCTGAAGCAGTTTTTCAGCCATGAGGGTACCCATCTTTTCGAGCACGTTCTTCTCAGACCAAAGCACAAAGGAAAATATACCTTTTCTGAAGAGGGAAGCCCTATTACCGAAACCTTGGAAGACCGGCTTTTGGATCCTCATTTTCAGGAAGAATGCCAATGCACATTGGATGACCCATACACCTGCATGGCCCATGTGATTTTGCCGTTTTGGGCAGGCAGGTTTACTAACAGGGATTTGAGAAAATTCCTGGAGAATAAGCTAAAACTGGAAGCACCGGCCCATGTGTTTTTGACGATCTGCTGGATTCATCCCAAGCACATGGAAATACTCGAGAAAGCCTGGAAAATCTGGCTACTCGAAAACATGAAACAAACATCACATCCCAAGCAACTTTCTCAGGCTCTGGGAAATCTGATCGACATCCTCGAAAAGGTCCGCAATGTGTACCCTTCCGGCACCCTCCACGACTGCGATGTGGACGACAATCTGGATCAGTCGATCATTCTCAACTTCTCATCCCTGGGCGAATTTTAAACCTGCACGATCATGAGTCAGCTCATCAACAACTATCCCATTTTTGAAGGAAGCCAAGTCCTCACCAGCGATCAATTGAATCAACTGGGAGCATATCTGGATCAGCAAAATCGGCTCACCCGATCCAAACTCATCGGAATGGGCATAGCCTGTGGCCTGAAAATCCTTCCCTTTCCCAACGGACTGAGGATCTCCATGGGTCTCGGCGTGACCTCTGAGGGATTTTTGATTCAGATTGGCAAACCATTCGACGCTACCCACTATCGCCCTTATTCTCTTCCGGAGGGGGTAAGTTACAAGCCTTTCACCGAGGAGAAGGTGGAGCTTTTCGAATTGCTCAGCGAGCAGCCGGGAGATGATCCTTCAGTGAAAAAATTAAACTCCCCTGCCAACTTCCTGAACAATAAATTTGTCCTGCTTTTTCTGGAGATTTTTGACCGGGACCTCAAATCCTGCCTTGGAAATGCCTGTGACGACAAGGGCATAGACCGAATTCTCACCCTTCGCAGGCTGGTGGTGTCTCAGACAGATTTAAACATAATTCTGAAATATTCCCAAAACGTCGAACACGACCTCTCCGCGGACCCGGGACTTCCACTCTTTCCATTTCCCAAGCCTCTATTTCGCCCAAATGGGGAGGAATCCCTGGAACCGGGGGCTTTTATCAAACATTACCAAGAGACAATCAAAAAGGTGGTCAACAAAGATTTTTGGGAAGTAATCGCCAAGGGGTACAAAGTGTATGAGCCTATTTTGGAGAAAAGCTTTGGGTTCAAAAATCCTTTCTCCGGGGGAGACATGCAGAATAAAATCCAGGCGCTGATGAAAGCTTTGGATACCGACCCCAAGGACATTTCGGGAGTTCAATACCTTTTCGATTTCTTCAAGGAACTCTGCCTTGCTTGGCAAGAATTCATTCAGGCGGGGGAATCTCTTTGGTTTTCCTGTCCTACAGACCCTTCATTTTTCCCGCTCCATTTGATGCTGGGAAAGGCTATTGCGGTGAGTGAAACCGCAGAAGAATTTTACCGATTTCGACATGGATGGATTCAGCCTCCTATCTTCAACGATCAGCGAATCCTGAAGGAGACCACCATTCAGCGCTATCGCAGATTGGTCCTGATGATCGAAACTTTCGAGCTCCAACTGCTGCTGAAAAGTCAGCCTGAGAAGTTTCCTGTCAAAATCACCCCAAGCAAAGAGAAATATGGAAAATTGGGTGAAAGAAGCCTTCCCTATTACTATGCAATCAAATCCAAAGGGAAATCAGGAAGCTGGTATAGCTTGGAACAGTCTTGGCCAGACCCTCAGGAGCGCAATTTGAGCAGCTCCTCTCGAGCTACTGTATTGGGCTATGACAATCAGCCCGATACTCCTAAGAAAGAGGGAAGTTTTCTGGAAAATCCATTAGCTTTTGACTTGGAATCCTATCCCTTTTTAAGAATTGAAGGGCATTTGGACAAGCCAATTGAAGAAGCCAAAAAGGTGATTTCGGGGCTGATTCGCCAATTCAATCTGGATATTGAAATTGAATCCTTACACATCGATCAAGCAGAGATTGCTTCTGAAAACCGCTGCCATTGGCACGATCTGCAGGAGGAATATGTGCACCACCGCCTTCAGCTACACGGCACTCTGCTGGATCTGAAGGAAATAGCCAGCTTTCTCCAGAATGTCCGCAAGGAGTCTATCAACGAAAACTTAACCCGGGCCAAGGTAGAAATCAAGGACATGAAGCCAATCGAGTGGCTGGAGGAATGGTTGGAGCTACTGCCTGTCTGTCTGTCTGATTTGGATTGGATGGCATTCCAGAATGCCTACAAACGGATGCTTCAAGGACTTTTTGATTTCTTATTGATCCAAAATAAGCTGATGGATCGGGTAAAGATCGGTCCCAACAGCCCCGATATGTTGCTGACACTTTACAATGGACTTCTGCATAGAGCATCCCCGATGCTTTACCGACTTTTGGACCTTTTCTTTTTCACCAAGCTCAGAAGACTATACCTCAGCTATCTGCATCGGGTAAAGTTCATGGCCAATTCACGGCAGTTTGCACATTTCCTCAAATCGAACCCCGGACTTACCCATGAAGCAGGTGTCTACCGGGGAGGAACCTTTTTCCTTCTGTATCACAGCAAATCCGATCGGGTGATTGGTGATTTTAGCCTGAAAGGAAAGTCCTGTGACTGTGCCTGTATGGATGCCTGTGAGGATTTTGATTGGGGAATGCTGCCACCTTTTGCCAGACCGGATTATGCAATCACCTTGGTGAATAGGAGAATTCTGGTAGAAGTCACTCTGAATGACCTGCCTCAGGAAAGGTCCTTTACAGCTACCTTGCTTGATCCTGTCACCAAAAATGGAGGCAAAGTCGAGCAGGCTAAATCTGAAATCGCCTTCGTTTACACGCCTCCGGAAAACTTCACCGGGTTCGATCATTTCGAATACATCCTGCTGGACACTGAAAGCCTAAAATCCGATAGGGGAAGAGTTACGATCCAAGTCCGTGGAGAAGCCAGTGGATGCTATAGTGCCGAGATTTTGATGTGCTGGAATCAAGGCCAAAAATATATACAAACCGCACTGAGAACCAGAGATATCCCGCAGGATAATATGAATGAAGAGCAAGCAGCCCAGGCCCTCCTTGCCAGCCTCAGGGAGACCAAAGGATTCACCCTTATCGAACTGACCCAAGGGGTACTTGAAGGAGTCGAGTCTAAACAAAAGCTTCTCAGCTGCCTGGGACTTCCTGCGATGGAAGATGATTCTCAAATCCTGAATCAAAGAATCTTGGACTATCAAGCCAAAAACTGCGGCCCTCAGGAAAATGAGTGCAAAACCACCCTAATCAAAGGAACGGTAACCGATTTGAGGACAGGAGAAGCCATTCGAGGGGCATTTGTTTCCGTCAAAAACACACAAACAGGAGTAAATACCTCTGACAAAGGAACCTTTGAGCTTAGCCTTCCCACTCCGGGCCAGACACTGCTAGTTCAGGCAGAGGGATATTTGGCCATGGAAGAATTCATCTGCTCCCAAGAAAATGTAAATATCCAGCTCACCCGGTTTGAGCGGGCGGAGACCAAGGGAGTCGCAGTGGACTTCATGGCATTAGACAAAATGGTAGTCCGTGACCTTGCAGCTAGCAGGAACCTGACCGTGACAGAGGAGATGTCCAAAGACAAAATTATCAAAGTAATCCTGGCTCATAATCCTACTTTCCTGATCAAGGAGGAGGAGCTGCCTAACCTGAAAAATGACTCACTCAAATCGATCGCGGAGATAAAAGAGGTCAGAATCGGAACATCGGATAATAAAACTTCTATGATCGATAAAATCATCCGCAGATGAGTAACAGGCACCTCATTCATAGGCAAACACTTGAGCTGACTTATTCCGATGAGGAGCAAGCCAGAAAAGATTTGCCTCAATGGGGAGCGCAGTTCCGGTCACTCATCTTACCTGCTTTAGAGGAAGTATTTGATGAGCTGATTCCCAGCCACAGAAAAATCCGGTTGGAAAAGCTGGAATTGGATTTAGGAAGAATTCGAAGAAACTCTACTTCGGACGAGCTGAAAAAGCTTCTTAGAGATCAGTTGATCGAAAAGATCGGAATCACTCCCAGAAATCTTCATCCTTCTTCTGGATTGGGTGAAAAAACGATGCGCTACCCTGCAGGAGACTTTGACCAGCTGATCTACTTGATCAAAAGAGGAAGATACCCTTGGTGGGTGAGTTTGTCTGAGCGAAAGAGCATGGCCTCACTCATTCAGCAGATTCAAAAAGAAAACCCAAGCCAACTCCGGAAATGGCTGCTTTCAAAGCCTTTGCTAAGTGAGGAAACATTGCGTTTGTCCTATCACCTTGGGCACAAACATGCCCAAAACTTACTTGTTTCCACCTTCCCGGATTCAGAAAAACGCCTGATTCGGATCTTTCAATTTCTCAGGACTTTAGAGCGCACTTCAGGACTGAAAGATAATTTGCTGGTGGATTTTTTCTTACAAAAGACCCTCGAACAGGCTTTTGCCAAGCAGCCATCCATTTCCGGTCCTTGGAAAGAATGGCTGGACAGACAGGTATTCAATCCAAAGGAACAGGCACCATTTTCTCCCTCAGATCTAGCCGATTTCCTTTTGCTTTTGAGTCTCCCCATTGAAGTGAGGAATGCCTGGACCAAGTCAGGGGAAAAAGTATGGTCCACTGCATCGGAAGTGTTTTTTGGGAAAAAAGGCTTGGCAGAAAATAAGGCTTTGGCAGAAGCAAAAGCTAGGTTTTTCGAAGGCATTGAAAAACCAAAACCCACCAGAAAAAGAAAGGCAACGGCCATTTCACCTTTGGGAAAAGAAAGGCCATTGACCCAAGAGAAAAACCAAAAGCAGACCTCTACCAATGATCCCTTGGAAGAAAGTTACCAAATCCGAAATGCAGGGCTGGTATTGGCAGCTCCCTATTTACCCTACTTTTTCGAAGGTTTGGGACTGACCCAAAATCGGAAATTTATCAACGAAAGCACTCAGCATCGGGCGGTTTTGCTTACACAGGCCTTACTTGGCAGCACTTCAGACTTGGAGGAAGGCGATTTGGTATTGAATAAAATCCTTTGTGGTGTGCCAATAGACCAACCCATTCCTCTGGATTTGGCACTAAGCCAATCGGAGCAAGAGGAAATCCTCAATCTATTGGACTCGATGGCAAAAAACTGGACCGTGCTGAAAAGTACTTCAGGGAAAAGTATGGCCCAAGGATTTTTCATTCGTACAGGGATGATCCGGGAAGTGGATCAGGGATACCAACTCGAGATAGAAAGAAACGCCATTGACGTATTGGTAGACCGCCTGCCCTGGACCATCAGCATCCTCAAGCTGCCCTGGATGAACCAAACGCTATTTACACAATGGTGAAGCCAATGAAACAAAATGCAAAAGCAATACAGCTCGAATTGGACTGGCTCCATGAGATCCTGAAGACCCGCTCTGCCATCAATTCCCGGCCTGAATCAGGGCCTGAGGACTTATTGGACATCCCTGCTCCAGACCTGGGCAGGATAGACTCTGATTATTCCTTTTTGATCCAGAAATACGAATTGGGCCCTGCTGAGCGGTTTTTGATCATTTTGTCGGCAGTACCCCATATCCGACCTCAGATGCTGGACATGTTTACAGCCAGAAATCAGCACACCCAACAGATTTACACTGAATTTGGAGTCAGAAAAGGAAAAACGGGACAGGGCATTCTTCCTACCGGTGAGATGGTCTTGTTTATTCTGGCAGGGAAAAATCTGGAGAAGCGCTTTCTCTATCAAAGCCTATTCGATCCTCAGGGAATTCTGTTTCGGGAGGGAATTGTCCGTATTTCTGGTACAGAACCCGAAGAATCTTTCCTGAATGGGGTCCTCACGCTTTCTCCAGAAATTCTCGAATTGATCACCACGGGAAAGGCCCAAAAACCAACCTATGGCCCTGATTTCCCCGCCCAACAGCTCAAAACCTCCATGGATTGGGAAGATTTGGTTTTGGAAGAGGACATACTCCTTCAGCTGAAGGAACTGGAAAGCTGGCTGAAACATCGGGATTACCTGCTCGAGGAATGGGAAATGAACCGCATCCTCAAGCCGGGATTCAAAGCCCTTTTCCATGGGCCTCCGGGTACAGGCAAGACCCTGACCGCAGCCCTTTTGGGAAAAAAGATGGGCCTGGATGTGTATCGAATCGATCTTTCCCTGATGATTTCCAAATACATTGGAGAAACGGAAAAAAATCTGGCCCGGATATTTGACCGGGCAGAGCGCAGGGAATGGATACTTTTCTTCGATGAGGCGGACGCGCTTTTTGGTAAGCGAACTTCCGTCAACGATTCCCATGACCGCTATGCCAATCAGGAAGTCTCCTATCTGCTTCAGCGGATTGAGGACTTCTCGGGCTTAGTCATTTTGGCCACCAATCTCAAAACCAATCTGGATGAAGCTTTTATGCGCAGGTTTCAGTCTGTCATCTATTTTCCGGTCCCCGGGTTTGAACAGCGACAGGAGCTATGGAAAAAGGCTTTCCCCAAGAAAGCAGCCCTCGACCCGGAAATCGATCTGTATGAAATCGCTAAAAAATACGATCTCACCGGGGGAAGTATTCTCAATGCAGTCAGACACAGCCTCTTGATGGCCCTGGAGACCAAAGAAAAGATAGTCCGACTGGAGGATCTCCGCGAAGGAATCAGAAGAGAGTACCAAAAAGCGGGTAGAACCATCTAAATCCGGAAATCATGAGAAAAAAAGTCCGCAAAAAACCTGAACCCGAGGAAGAAATGCTCCCTCAGGTAATTGAGGAAAAGGAAGAGATCCTATCCAAAAAGAAAAAGGAAGTGATGACTCCTGTAGACAAAGAAAAGTATGAGATGAAGGCATCCGAACCGGAGAAGCTGATGAATCCCTTATAACAAAATCCCATGGGTGCAGTAGCTGAAAAACTTTTACCTCCCTCGCCGGCTCTTCACGTAGGAGCCCGGATTCAGCCTGCCCTGAAAGTCGGAAAACCCAACGATAAGTTTGAAAAAGAAGCCGAGTCAGTCGCCAATCAGGTGATGATGATGCCGGATTCTTCTTCTATGCCGCTTATGACTTCCTATTCATCAGGTATTCAAAGGGAAAATGAGGAAGAAGAGGAGGTCCAAATGCGCCCTCTCTTTGAAACAATTTCAAGAGTAGCACTACAGCCTGAGGAGGAAGAAGAGGTCCAAATGAGCCCTTTTGCAGGAGGAATGACAAGAATATCGCTTCAGGCTGAAGAGGACGAAGAAGTGCAAATGCAAACCGAGGAGGAGGAGGAAGTACAGATGCAGGCCGAGGAAGAAGAAGAAGTGCAGATGAAGGCTGAAGAAGAGGAGGAAGTCCAACTCCTGGGCATGGATTCCGGCTCCAGAGAGGTCACGCCCGCTCTCAGTACCCAAATCCAATCCGCCACGGGAGGCAGTCCTCTTCCGGGACCGGTACAATCAGAAATGGGCGCAAAAATCGGTGCGGACTTTTCTTCGGTAAAAGTACACACCGGATCTCAGGCAACTCAAATGAGTGAGGCCTTGGGGGCACAGGCCTTCACACACGGAGGAGATATCTTTTTCAATGAAGGAAAATACCAGCCTGATACACCAAAAGGCAAGCACCTTTTGGCGCATGAGCTTACCCACACCGTGCAACAGGGAGCGGCAGTACAAAGAAGCCCGAAACCCGAAGTCAGCTCCACCAAACCCCAAGTGCAGCGACTACCCTATGCAGTGAGGGAGGGGCTTTCCCGATTTGCCAGCTATATCCCGGGGTATACCCTGCTTTGCGTGATTATCGGCTACGATCCTTTGGCAGGACGAAATGTAGAAAGAAATGCAACCAACCTGCTTGGGGGCCTTCTAGGCCTGATTCCTGTCTTTGGCACCTTACTTTTCAATAAGCTGGTGGAGTTGGGAATCACTCAATCCGCCATGGCTTGGGTAGAAGGGGAAATGCAAGCCCTCAATCTCACTACTGCTCGACTGGAACGGACCCTGGAACAAGCCTGGGATGAAGCTAGTCTCTTTTCAAGTTGGGATGAAAATATGGCAGTATTGGACCGGACTTTCGGGCAATTGTACCGGGATGTGGTCACCTTTGCCGGTAGGGTGAAAGAAAAGATTTTTGAACTGATCAAAGAGGCCCTAATGACTGCCCTGAAAGCCTTGGCAGATTCATTTCCAGGCTACCCTCTTCTGGTCAAACTCTTGGGAAAAGACCCGCTTACCGGTGAGGAAGTTTCCTCCACCACGGCAGAGAAAATTGAAGCCTTCCTTCTGTTAATCGGAAAAGAGCAGGAACTGGAAAGAATGAAAGCGGAAGGTACAATCCAAGAGACTGCAGACTGGATTGATACCGAGCTCGCTGCCTTGAACTTCAGCTTTGAAGAGATCAAAAACCTGTTTGACGAGGCCTGGAACGCCTTTTCATTGGATGACCTGAGAGACCCTCCAGCTGCTTTCCGAAGGACCATTGCCATTTTTGAGCCATTTACCACAAGGGTATTCACCTTCGCTGCCAATGTGGCTTTAAAGGTTCTTGAGTTTATAAAAAATGCCCTCCTTGCCCAGCTTTCTGCCTATGCCCGTGAGCAGCAGGGATATCCTTTGATTACAGTCATTTTGGGTAAAGATCCCTTTACCGGGGAGGAGGTACCACGAAGTACAGAGAACCTCATTCATGGGTTTATGAGCCTGCTACCGGGAGGAGAGGAGCAGTTTCAACAGATGCAACAGACCGGGGCAATCGCCAGGATGACCGCAAAAGTCGATGCGGCGGTAGCCAGTCTCAATTTTAGCTGGGAGTATATCACCGGGCTTTTCCTAACCCTTTGGAATAGCTTTACCATTCAGGATGTATTCCATCCTTTGGATGCCTTCATACGGATTGTACAGACCCTTGCAGCCCCAATTCAGCGCCTGATTGCCTTTGTGGTCACCATCGTGCAGATCGTAGTAGAGGTGCTCTTGGTGGTGATGAATTTCCCTATCGAGACCATTCAGCAGATCATTGCAAATGCGCAAAGTGCCTTTGAGGATATCAAAAGAGACCCAATCGGATTTCTTAAAAATCTCCTCGCCGCAGTCAAGCAGGGCTTTGTTCAGTTTTTCAACAATATCGTCACCCATCTTCTGGGAGGATTGAGGGATTGGCTTTTTGGAGAATTGGCTTCTGCAGGGATCAACCCTCCTGCAGACCTAAGCTTCCAATCCATTTTGGGCTTTGTATTGGATACACTCGGCTTGACCATCGATAATGTATGGGAAAGGCTGGCGCTAAAAATCGGAGAGGAGCGTGTCGCCCAAATCCGCGGGGCTATTGATCAGCTGACTGGCATTTGGACTTTCATCAAGGATGTATGGGAGCGGGGTCCAATAGCCATTTGGGAATATGTGCAGGAGCAGTTGAGCAACTTGTGGAATCTGGTTTTGGAGCAAATCCAGGGATGGATCATGACCCGAATAGTAGAGCAGGTGGTCGGAAAACTATTGGCCATGCTCGATCCGACCGGAATCATGGCAGTGATCAATAGCTTCATCGCATTCTATCGAGCCGTTCAGTCCTTCATCGAAAAGCTCCGCGAGATGCTGGATATTGTCAATTCTTTTGTGGCAGGCGTAGCAAATATTGCGCGGGGATCAATTGCTGTGGCAGCCAACTTCCTCGAGTCTGCTTTGGCTCGGGCTATTCCGGTAGCCATTGGTTTCTTGGCCAATCAGGTGGGATTAAGAGGTTTGGGAACCAAAATCGCCGAGATGATCGGTGCTCTTCGGGAAAAAATCAACGGAGCCATCGATTGGCTGATAGACAAGGCACTGGCAGCTGGAGGGGCTCTTCTCAATTTGGGCAAAAAGGCAGCAAGCTCAGCTTTAGGCTGGGTTAAGCAAGTATTGGGACTTGAGAAACGCTTCGAGGCTAAAGACAAATCCAAACACCGTATTTTCTTTAAGGAAAAAGAAGGAAAGCCTCAACTGATGCTCAATCCTGACCCTGCCAGCCCACTTAAGGACTGGTTGGATAATCTGCAGATAGATGCTGCCACAAAAGCAAAAGCAGAAGGAGTGGTGAGCAAAATTGAGGCAGAATACAACAAACCGATTACAGCAACCGATGAAAATGCAATCAAAGATGAAGAGCGAGCCAAGGCAAAAGCTATCGGCAAGTTGATGGATGAACTGACCCTGACTTTGAAAAGCATTTTTGACTCATCTTCTGCATCCGTTGTGAAACCACAATTTGGAACCCTTAGAGGGGAATACGGGACTTGGATGAAAGTGGAAAGGTTGGGTAGTCCTAATGCAGGCTTGGGTTCATCTCCCTCTGTTTCAGAAGGGACAAACTACGAAATGATCAATAAACGTAAGCGAGGCAGTGGTTCTTACTATGTGAAAGGCCATCTTCTCAACGAGAAATTGGGAGGTACAGGAAAACAATGGGAAAACCTGACTCCACTTAACCGCAGAGCAAATGGAGACCATGAAAGAATCGCTGAAAAACGAGTGAAAAAGGCCACTGCGGCCGGAGCTTTGGTAAATTACTTTGTGGAGGTAATTTACGGTCGATCTGCCCCCACTAATTTGAACAATCCTCCTTCATTGGTAGACCAAATTAAAGAAGCAGAGACTGAGGTCCCAAGCAAACTGATTTGCGAAGCAGAAATCATCACTCCGGCGGTGTACTCAAAGACCGGAAAAGAAGAGGTTTCTCCTTTGATCCCCAAAGGAACCACAATCCTCAACGATATTGATCGGGATGCCTATGAGGTATGATTATTCAGATTTTTTAACAGGAATTTTTCCCCATCATTTTCTGCAATATCGTTACCTTTAGTCCATGATTAAATCTTCTTTGAAACTGCTAACAGGCCTGAGTGCAGGATTGTTGGTGATGGGTTGCAGTAGTTCGTCTTTCGTCTCTGCACCTTTGATTTCTTACCCAAATACCTCCCCCAGAATTTCCGAACTTTCAGAATCTGAGTCCCAGAGATGGGGTCATCTGGATTTGGTCAGGGATACAGTACCGGGAATGAGTGTGGACCGGGCCTATTCCGAGCTTCTCAAAAAGAAAAAAGGTCAAACTGTAGTTGTGGCTGTTATCGATTCAGGCATTGACCTTGATCACGAGGACATCAAAAATGTCCTCTGGACAAATTCCGGAGAAAAACCCGGAGATGGAATTGATAATGATGGCAATGGCTTTGTCGATGATATCCATGGATTCAACTTTTTGGGAGAATCCTACCACGAGCAACTTGAATTTTCCCGAATCCTTCGGTTGAAAATCGGTGACGAGACACTTCAAAAAGAAGCCCGAGCGGAGTTGGATAAAAGACTCCCCGAAGCAAAGGGAACTTTGCCCCAACTCAAGCAAATCGAGCAGTTTGTGAGCATGGCCCACCAAAATATAGTCAAAGGGCTAGGCAAGGAAAACTACTCTCTGGCAGATTTGGATTCTTTCGAGCCAAAAAGTCCTCAGGAAGAGCAGCAAGTGGGTGTACTGAAACAGGTTTTTGGGATGGGAGAGGATATTCCTTCCGTATTGAGCAATCTCAATGAAGGCATCGAATACTACTCAGCTCAATTGGATTACAATCTAAATGTGGATTTTGACGGAAGAAAGCCCGTCGGAGACGATCCCTATGATCTGAACGACATTGATTATGGAAATGGAAACCCCGATATCCGGGATGACAAGGAAAGTCATGGAACCCACGTGGCAGGTATCATCGCCGCTCAGCGAGGCAACAAACTAGGAGTGGACGGAGTAGCCAAAAATGTCCAAATCATGGCCATCCGTGCTGTACCCGATGGAGATGAATACGACAAGGACATTGCGCGAGCCATACGATATGCTGCAGACAATGGGGCAAAAGTGATCAATGCCAGCTTTGGAAAATCCTTTTCCCCCAATTCAGAATGGGTGTATGATGCACTGAAATATGCAGCAGAAAAGGATGTGCTCTTTGTTCACGCCGCAGGAAATGACGGAAATGATTTGGACGACTCATCCAATCCAAACTATCCTAATGACCATCAAATGAAAAACAGTCCGGAAATCGTAGACAATTACCTTTCTGTAGGTGCTTTGACCTCTTCTTTTGACTCAGATATGATCGCGTCTTTCTCCAACTATGGAAAAGTCAACGTGGATATTTTTGCACCTGGGGCAGACATTTATTCCACCATGCCCAATGACGACTATGAATATAAAGGAGGAACCTCCATGGCTGCGCCTGCAGTGGCCGGTGTAGCTGCCATGATCCGTTCTTACTTCCCTGACCTGACTGCAGCTCAAGTAAAGCAGGTTATTCTGGATTCAGGGTTGGCGATTGAAATCCCTGTAATCGTTGCTGGGGCTGAAGGTGAGGAAAAAAACCTGAATGAAATTTCCAAGACTGGCAAAATTGCCAATCTGTACAATGCCTTGATTCGGGCAGCGGAAATCAGTAAGTAATATTGGTTTATAAGCAAAATCCCTCGTTTCTCAACTGGAAAAACGAGGGATTTTTTTGTCTTCTCCTTTTTTAAGAACAGGCAATCTTATTGACGCGATTGGCATGTCTGCCTCCTTCAAAGTCCGTGGATAAGAATATCTCAGCCAACTTTACCGCCAATTCATAAGAGATAAATCTCGCAGGAAGCGCCAATACATTGGCGTTGTTATGTTGCCTGGCCAATGCAGCCAAGTCTTCATTCCAGCAAAGTGCAGCACGGATCCCTTGATGCTTGTTGGCCGTGATTGCTACTCCATTTCCACTTCCGCAAATGACGATCCCCTGCTCAAACTCCCCATTTTCGATAGCCGAACAAAGAGGATGAACATAATCCGGGTAATCTACCGAGGCGGAGGAAAAAGGACCGAAATCCTTGACTTCGTAGCCTAAGGCCTCCAGCTTTTCTACCAGTTTGGCCTTGTATTCATATCCGGCATGATCGCCTCCAATTGCTATTTTCTTCATGGTTTTATTCGTCTTCAGATCCTCTGTTTCTTTGATACTCTGCCTCTTTCAGTGCTCTTTTCTTTTCCAGTCTCTTGGCTATGCTAATCCCGATTTCATAGAGTACCAAGATCGGCATTGCAATCAACAGCTGACTGATCACATCCGGCGGGGTGATGATGGCAGATACCACCAAAATCACCACAATGGAATGTCTACGATAGGCTTTCAGCATTTTTGAAGTCACCAAGCCTGACATAGACAGGAAATATACCACCACAGGAAGCTGAAACATAATGGCCGAAGCCAATACCAGCATGGTCAGGGTAGTGACATAGGAAGTGATGTCAAACTCATTGGTAATACTCGGGTCCAACTGATAGTTGGAAAGGAAGTTGATCGAAAGAGGTGAAAGGACATAATAGCCAAAAGCAGCACCTAGCAAAAACAGCAGACTGACAAAGAATACAGCTCCTCTAGCGGCATTTTTCTCCTGATCATACAATCCCGGGCTGATAAATCTCCATACTTCCCAAAACACGTAGGGAAAAGCAGCAATAAATCCCACGACAAAACTGGAAGTCATGTGCATGGAAAACTGACCTGTCATCTGCCTACTCTGGATCGTAAAAGGGAGCTCATCGATGCAGAGAGCGGTAATTCCCAAAGAATTTCCGATTTGACAGAGTATTCTATAGGTGAAGAAATCGATCTTGGAAGGACCCAAAATAATCTGTCCAAAAACGATGCTCTTGGCCAAGAAAGCCAAAACAGTAAAGATCAGAATCGCCGCCACGGACCTGAGGAGATGCCAGCGCAAGGCCTCCAAATGATCCAAAAACGACATTCCTTCTTCTTCCTCTTGATATTGATCTAATGCCACTTTGGGGGAGAATAATTAATACAGGGGAAACTGAACCATCCAGTCGTTGACTTCGGATTTGATTTTGGCCAACTCAGCCTCATCTGCATGATGCTGAAGTGCCCGATCAATCAAATCCACGATCTTGATCATGTCTTGCTCCTTCAGACCTCGGGTAGTCACCGCTGCGGTTCCCACTCGCATCCCTGAAGTCACAAATGGGGATTTGGTGTCAAAAGGCACCATGTTTTTGTTGATGGTGATATCTACCTTTCCTAGGGTTTCCTCGGCGAGCTTGCCTGTCAGGTTTTTATTTCTAAGATCGATAAGCATCAGGTGATTGTCTGTTCCTCCGGAGATGATCTGATAGCCTCTAGATACGAACTCATCCGCCATCACGGATGCATTTTTCTTCACTTGAAGGACATAGTGCATGTACTCATCGGAAAGCGCCTCTTCGAAAGCCACTGCTTTGGCGGCAATGATGTGCTCCAAAGGCCCACCTTGAGTTCCAGGGAAAACACCCATGTCCAGAAGGGAAGACATTTTTCGGATTTCTCCCTTAGGAGTAGTAAGACCCCAAGGATTGTCAAAATCCTCTCTCATCAAAATCAAACCTCCTCGTGGACCTCTCAGTGTTTTGTGCGTAGTCGTGGTTACGATATGGCAGTGATCCAGTGGATCATTGAGCAAGCCTCTCGCAATCAGCCCTGATGGGTGAGAAATGTCAGCCAAAAGAAGTGCACCTACTTCATCTGCAATCTCCCGCAGGCGCTCGTAATCCCAATCTCGGGAATAAGCAGAGGCTCCACAGATGATCATTTTAGGTTTTACAGCCAAGGCTTTCTCTTCCACCTTGTCGTAATCGATCGTTCCTGTCTCCTCTTCCACTCCGTAAAAATGGGGTTCATATAGTTTACCGGAGAAATTGACAGGGGAACCATGAGTCAGGTGTCCACCGTGAGCCAAGTCAAAACCAAGAATAGGATCTCCGGCCTTCAGGCAAGCCAAAAAGACTGCGGCATTAGCCTGTGCTCCGGAGTGAGGCTGTACATTGGCCCAAGTAGCACCGAAAAGTTGCTTAGCCCGATCGATGGCAATCTGCTCGATCTCGTCTACCACCTCACATCCACCATAATATCGCTTACCGGGAAGTCCTTCCGCATATTTGTTGGTCAATACGGAGCCTGCAGCTTCCATCACCTGCTTGGAGGTGAAGTTTTCGGAGGCGATCAACTCAATTCCTCTCTTTTGTCTGTTTTCTTCCTGGTCAATCAGATTGAAAACCAACGAATCTCTTTTCATAATCGGGGGGTTGAAAGCAAATAAATCGGCCGCAGGATTTTCCCTTTGGGGCCTTTTTTCGAACAAGTCCCAAAAATAGCCCGAAAGTCCCTATAATCCAATGTAGACAGGGACTTCAATCCAGTAAAAATCAGGGGAATTTCAAAAGGAAATCTAATTGGAAAACCTCCCTTTTCTGCTAAGCTAAAACAGCTATTCAGCCCCTCCATCCGAGCAAAATGGATAGCGTATCTTTCTCAAATTCGTAATTTTGGGCATGTTTGACTTTAAGTTCCAGCCTGATACTTACTTTTCTGAAGAAACTACCTCCGTGCTTTTGATCCGGATCAGTTATCCTGAAAGCACTTGGGGAGAACAAATCAGCATCTATGCCCATCAGGGCCAAGGGAAAATCACCTATGAAGCTGTGGATTTTTATGGAAATGAATACTTGCTTTTTCCTTCATCGAGCTTTGAGCCGCTGACTTTTGACGATGCGGTCTATTTGGTAGAAGGTATGCAGCTTCATCCTGAGCAGGAAGAATCCAATATGCAGCTGATTTTGGATGGAGTTCCTGAGGCGGAAAGTGCCTTTTATCCTGAAATGGAAAGGTATTTTGCGGAGAAAAGAAAAAATTTCGGCTTGGATTAAAAATCCAAAAGTGCCTGCTTTTGATCTGATACTTCCTTGGTACGAAACCAGTATTCATAAGTATCAAAATCCAGACAATCACTCAGCTCAATCCCCTGAAAAATGATTTTCTTCAAGGAATCCATTGGCAACCAAGCACGCAAGGCTCGGATTTCATCTCTTGAAAGCTGAGAAAGTTGAATCCATTTTTGCCCGTTGATAAAAATCGGTATAAGTTTAGTCATAGAAAAACAGGTTTACTCCGAACAAAACTAAGCTGATTTTCAAAGGGATACAAAAAAACCAAATTAAATTAATGTTAACCGAAAATAATTTTTAGAATCTTTGGCAATGACTGGAGCAGTACTGGCTTTTGCCTGCTTGTTTTTGGGCTTGATTCTTCAAAAAGTCCCTCACTTCTCGGCTGAGAAAGCCGCGAAATGGGTTCAGACCTATCTCATCTATATCGTTCTGCCTGCATTGGCTTTACTCTATATTCCCAAAATCGACCCCTCCTGGAATCTTCTGCTTCCCATTTCTGCTGCATGGTTTACCTTTCTTCTTTCCTGGGGGATTTTTGGATTTCTGGGTAAAAAACTGAATTGGGGCAAAAATGTAACAGGCTGTCTGATAATTGTGGCAGGACTTGCCAATACCTCCTTTTTGGGATTTCCGGTGATTGAGGGGCTATATGGAAAAGAAGGCCTGCCTACAGCCTTGTTGATCGATCAGGGAGGGTCCTTTTTACTCGTATCCTCCTTGTCCATTTTGGTAGGATCGCTTTATGGCAATCATCAGGAAAGTCTGGCCAAGGTACCGCTTCGGATTATCAAATTCCCTCCCTTTGGATTTTTGGTGGGAACTTTAGCCATGAGCGTTTTGGAAATCCCAACTCCTGAATTTCTGCTCCCACTTTTAGAGTTTATAGGAAAAACGATGCCACCTATGGCTCTTTTGGTCATCGGTTTGAGGTTTTCCCTCGACATGCAGGCCATCACTTCCCGGTTTTTCTGGTATGGCATGGGCTATCGGCTGATTTTAGCCCCTGCACTCGTGGCTTTAGTCTATTCCTTCTGGATGGACAGCCAATCTCTCGAATACAAGGTCACGGTCCTAGAAAGCGGCATGGCACCAATGATTACCGGATCCATCATTGCGATTCAGTTTGGGCTTCAACCCAAGCTTGCCACACTTCTCTCTGGGTTAGGAATGCCGATTTCAGCCATCACTTTGGCTATTTGGTATTTGATCTTGGGTTAGTCTTTTCCCCAAAATTCAGCCAAAACGGCAAGAAACTCAGCGTGGATGGAGCCATTGCTGGCTACAATATTCCTTCCGAAGATGTAATCCTCTCCTCCCGCAAAATCAGTCACTTTTCCTCCGGCTTCCTGTACAATGATGACTCCTGCAGCGACATCATAGGAGTTGAGGTTGTATTCAAAAAAGCCCTCCGTGCGACCTGTGGCCACATAGCAAAGGTCCACAGCTGCCGAACCCAGTCTTCTGAGCCCATGCGTCTTCTGCATAAGAGACTTCATCGAGTTCAGATATCTGTCAATCAGCTCAAAATTATAATAAGGAAAACCTGTGGAAATCAAAGAAGCGGCCAAGTCGGGGGCTTGACTAACGTGAATTCGGGTGTCATTGCAGAATGCCCCCGAACCTTTGAGTGCATAGAAGCACTCGTGTCGGTTGACCTCATAGACCACGCCCATGATTACCTCCTTGTCCTCCATGAGAGCAATACTTACGGAAAAGACAGGGATACCATGGATAAAATTGGTTGTCCCATCCAGGGGGTCGATCACCCAATTGTACTTTTCTCCTTGGGTGACATTCGTTCCCTCTTCGGTGATGAAGCCCGCTTCAGGCAAAATCGCAGACAAGCGCTCGACAATCATCCGCTCGGCTTCCTTGTCCACATAGGATACCAGATCATTGAAGCCTTTGTGCTCTACTTTATCGACGTCAAAATGCTGCCTTTCCTTTCGGATAAAAGAACCCACTTCTTTTGCAATCTGTTGGGTCTTCTCCAAAAGCCGGGCAAGGGTTTCTTTAGTAAGCATGGTTGGGGTGGGTGTATTTGGTTTTTGACTTGACTAATGCCGAAAATAGGAAAAGGTTTGAAAACTGAACGTTATTTTTCGCTCAAGTTTTTCAATCTTCTGATTTCCAGCGGGCTTGCTTTCGCTCTTGCTTTTCCTCTCGGGTCTCCTTTCGCTCGGGTTTACCGGCGACCAGCAGCACCAACTCTCCTTTCAGGGGGTGGCTTTCGTAATAGGAAATGAGTTCAGAGAGAGTTCCTCTCACATTTTCCTCATGAAGTTTGGTCAGTTCCCTCGACACTGAAGCCTGTCGATCTTCTCCAAAAGCCTCTGCCAATTGCTCCAGAGTCTTCATCAAGCGATGAGGGGATTCGTAGAAAATCATGGTCCTCGTCTCTTGAAGCAGAGAGTCAATCCGGGTTTTTCGGCCTTTTTTGTGGGGAAGAAATCCCTCAAAGACAAAGCGATCATTGGGCAGTCCACTGTTGACCAAAGCAGGAACAAAGGCTGTTGGTCCAGGCAGGCATTGAACCTCAAGTCCATTTGCCAACACTTCCCGAACCAATAAGAAGCCCGGATCGGAAATGGCAGGAGTGCCTGCATCGCTGACCAAAGCGAAGACTTCCCCTTTTCTCATACGCTCTACCAATTTTTCCACAGCCTTGTGCTCGTTGAAAATATGATAGCTCTGAAGAGGTCTTGAGATCTCCAGGTGCTTGAGAAGAATTCCAGAGGTGCGGGTATCCTCAGCCAAAATGGTGTCTACCGATCGCAAGACCTCCAAAGCACGGAGGGTAATATCTTTTAGATTCCCGATAGGAGTGGGGACCAAATAAAGACTGACCGAGGCGGAATCACTCATGAAGATAGCTTATCGATGGCTTGGGCTAATTTATGGTCTTTTTCTGTGACTACATTGCCTGCATCGTGTGTGGTCAATTCAATTTCCACCTTGTTGTACACATTACTCCAATTGGGATGGTGCTGATGAGCTTCTGCCAGGAAGGCCACGCGAGTCATAAAGGCGAAGGCTTCCTGAAAGTCAGAAAAGGTGAATGTCTTTTTCAATCGGTTATTTTCCTCAGTCCACATAGTTTTTGTTTTTTAAAGTGAAATCACGCCCTCGATCTCAGAAGCTTGCTCATAGATCTCGATGACCCGGTCAGCACTTTCCACCATCATCTGTACGGTGGTACTGACATATTTCCCTCCTGAACTGGGCTTCAAGCTTACCTCATGCGTAGGGAACAGAGCACCAATCTCGCCTTCTTTTCCAGAGGGGACGATAAACTTAAACATATACAACATCGGAAACTGGCCCACCGCTTCCAATTTTTCCTTAAAAGAGGCCTTATCAAACTTTCTTTCTTTCATCAGATCAATGCTTCTACACGATTCACAAATCAAACAAAAAACCCATGTTTTTCAACATGGGTTCCTTTGTCGCTAATTAAAAGAATTTGTAGCGGTAGTCTTTGACATCTGCCAGATCCTGCAGGGCCATCATGATTTGATAGGCCATTCGCTGGGACGCGTTTTGAGTGAGCTGACTTTGATAGGCGGTGTAGTCTCCGATTTCACCTGCAGGGGTCAAAGTATTCATTCGGGCTACTACTACTCCGATATCCTCCTGAACAGGCTGTGTCATCTGACCTGATTCTTTCAGAGAAAATAAAGCACCGATTGCCTTTGGAGCAAAACCAACTCCAGGAATCACGGAAGTACTCAATCTCAAGTCAGGAAGGTTATTCAAAGAAGCATCTTGGAATACGTCTTTCATTTCTTCCAAAGTTGCCTTGCCAGAGATTTTCTCTTTGATCATGGCCGCTTTCTTTTCATTCATCACCTGCTGCTTTACTTGCTCTTTGACATCTTCCAGCTTGGCATCGCCTTCTTCTTTTCTGGCAACCAATGAGGCAACCACGTAGCTGTTGTCCAGCTCAAAAACCGGGGAAACCTCCCCAATAGAAGCATCTCCAAATGCCCACATGATTACCGAACGGGCATTGGTCAAGTTGTTCAGGTTTCTGGCATTCGCATCCACATTGTTAGCCTGGATGATTCTGTAGTTGCTGTCAGTTGCGTTTTCTGTAAACTGATTTCTGTTTCCGCTTTGTGCAGCAAACGTGTCCGCATTTCTGTAAGCCTCGTCTCTGGTGGCATCTGAAGCGACCAATTCAAGTTCCAGAACAGCGAGTTTGGTATAATCGGACTGTGGAAGTTCTGTTACCTCGATGATGTGGTATCCATACTCTGTCTCAACCAAGCTAGGCAAAAGGCCGGTAGCGCGGGCTGCATAAGTAGCATTGGCAAATGGCTCAACAAAGTCTTCCTTGGCAAACCAGCCCAAATCACCGCCGTTTTGAGCAGTTCCGTCCTGGCCATATTGTCTTGCGGCAATAGCAAAAGCCAAACCACCTTTAATTTCCTCCAAAACACTTTGAGCCTGATCTTTTACTGAAGCTTTACCAGCCTCATCCATTCCTTCAGTGCTGAAGAGGATATGAGAAGCTCTCATTCTAGGCGTTCCGGAATACTGATCAGTTACCTTGTAGGTTACATAGGTAGAGTTTGGAGTAATAAACGGTCCGTAAGTTTCACCTTTCTGGATATCGCCTACATTGCTGGTCAAGCTTGCTGGAAGCTGATCGCCCGGTCTGTAAGTCTGGAAAGGAAACTGCACTTCAGAGAATCGGCTTACAAAAGCAGAATCTTCCGCAGAAGCTTTCAATTCCTCAGTCAACTGAGTGATATTTGAAATTACATCAGCAGAATCCTGACCGCTTGGCAGAATGCTGAAGGACACGTATTCAATGTTAGCTGAATTCCCAACCTGGAATTTCTCCTTATTCTTATTCAGGTAGGCAGTGAGATCGCTGTCAGAAATGGTCACCTCAGTGTCTGGAATCACATAGTAAGGAATGTAAAGAATAGAAGCATCCGCAATTGAGTTAGCTGCTTTGTATTCCATCTTTGCCTCAGCAGTGGTCGCATACTCAGAGGTAGCAAGTAGATTGTCGTATTTCACGCGCTTTCTTGACTGTGCGAAAAGCTGCTCTTGCTGAGCCCAGAATGCTTGCTGTGCAGGATCTGCAGTCTCCAAAGACTGAAGGAAGGAAATCAACTGATTTTTGTCGAATTGACCGGTTTGAGGATTCACCAACTGGGCACGGAGTTCAGGCACAATGTTTTTGCCCTGCACCATATCCACAAGTTCTGCATCAGATACAGTCAAGCCTAGCTTTTCATATTCTTCGTCGAAAACCCGCTCCACGATCATTGCCTGCCAGGCCTGCTCTCTCACGGAGACCATTTCAGCCTCTACAGGAGCACGTCCGGTTCTTTGCTGAAAGGAGAATTTGAATTCTTCGATTTTCTGAGAGTATTCCTCAAGCGTGATATCCTCACCCGCTATTTCTCCGACAATATTCTGATTGCTGCTGAGCAGGGTAGAATTGGGACTTAATAAATCTCCACCTAGGAGAAATAGAATCAACCCGCCGGCGATCACACCGATTGCGAGACCTGTCCGCTGTCTTATTTGCTTAATTAACGCCATTATTTTGTACTACGCTTTTTAGAAGTGTCGCAAAATAATAGCATTACCCTCGAAATTCAAAATCCCATCCAAACAAAGTCCAGACTCAAAAAATCTCAGAATCACTGATTTTCAGCCTGACCGTATCTATTCGGTGAGCTTGTTTGGACATGACGGTGAAGGTATATCGGCCGATCGTCACACTTTCTCCTTTATTGGGTAGGTTTTCGGTGAGGGAAAGAATCAAGCCCGAAAGGGTCTCAAAGTCCCCATAAGGCAGTTTCCACCCGTACTTTTCATTGAGATAGTCTATCTCATGCCGGGCACTGAGCAAAAACTCATGATCACTGATCTTTTGCTCCACCAAGTCATCCTGATCGTATTCGTCGTCAATTTCTCCGAAAATCTCCTCAATAATATCTTCCATGGAGACAATCCCGCTTGTACCCCCAAACTCATCTACAACCAAGGCCAGGCTTTTTCTTTCCTGAATAAACTGAATCAGCAATTCGTTGGCCAGGCCGGATTCCGGTGTGATGATGATCGGAGTCAGGATTTCCTCAATCGTCTTGGGTTTTTTGAACAGCTCCAGCTGATGGCAATAGCCGATCACCTCGTCGATGGTCTCCCGATACACGATCACTTTGGAATGACCGCTTTCCTCAAACACCTTTTTCAAATCCTGAATGCTGTCCTCCACCTCTACAGCCACGATATCTGTCCTGGGAATCATGCATTCCCGAATTCGGATTGTTTTGAAATCAACGGCATTGTCAAAAATCTTGGTGTCAATCTCCACTTTTCCGGGCGTACTTTGAGACTGACGAAAATGCTCCTTGATGAAGGAATTCAAGTCGGTCACTGTGAAAACCGGCTTTTCCTCATTGTATTCCAGTCTCAGAATTTTGGTGATGAAAAAGCGGGACATCTGCACAATCGCCCAAACCAAAGGATACATAGCCAGATAAATCCCCCAAAACGGAATCGCAAACAGACGAAGCATGCTGTTGGGATTGAGCATGAAAAGGCTTTTGGGAAGAAATTCTCCGGTAAATAATACCACCAGTGTAGACAACAGGGTCTGAATGATCAACACAGAACCCTCATTGTTAAAAAAAGGCGGAAGTAAAGCGCGGATGGGAGGCTCGAGAAGAAAAGCCATAAAAATACCATACAGGACCAGCATGATGGTGTTTCCTATCAAGGTGGTTCCGATAAATTGGCCGGGATTATTGACAAATCGGCCTAAAATCTGTCCGGAAAATATTCCCTGCTTGCTTTGGAGCTCGATCTGAAGCTTGTTGGAGGAGATGAAGGCCATTTCCATTCCCGAGAAAAAAGCGGAAAAAAGAAGGGTAATCAGGACATAGATCAAATAGGAAATTTCCATACTCAGCGTTTCTTTTTCTTTTTTTCCGGTCGGGAATCAGGCTGGGAATCCGGTGGATTTTGATTTCTCCTCAACTGAAACCAAAACAAAAGCCCCACAGCCATCATAAAAATAGCATAAGACCCGGTAATTCCCACCGTCACCGTCTGATGTATCCCGATGATAATCAGGGCAAGCGAAAAGGACAAAATCAATACATCTCCCAGTTTCATATTCCTTCTCCCGGCAATAGGGTTCGGCTATCCCTCACCTGCTTCAACTGATAGTTGGAAAAGCTGTCGTCTGCCTCCATACCTGTTCCGTTGAAAAGGGTCTGCCTTTCCTGAATGGTTACAAATTTGTCAGTGTATATTTTTTTCTCTGCTTGGTTCCAAAAGATCTCCTCAGTCTGCAGCTTTTGGTCTTTTATCAGATTCTGGATCTGCACGTTTCCTTCCCCTCGATACAGATTGGATTCTTTGTCAAAATATCCACGATCGGCCCGCATGGTGGTTTCCAAGATTCCCTCCACGGTGTAAAACTTGATATCTATCCCTTCGGGAAATTCCAGATTGCCGTTTTTAAACTCCAATTGAAGCTTGGCGCGGATTTCCGAACGAAGCACTGCCGAATCGCTGTGAATCAGGAGCACATCTTTGGCTTCATTTATCGGGCCGTCATAGACCTGCAAGGCATCAGGGTTGAATTCCTGATCGCAGGAAAACAGACCAAAAACCAGGATAAGGCCGATCCCAAACAAGCGAAAACTCAAATTCATAGGGCAAAGATAGGTTTTCTTAGAATTACCTGTCAAAAGAAAAAGGGCAGCCTTTCGACTGCCCTACCTTCAGATTGTATCAAAGATTAGTCTCTGGTAGCCAAAGTGACGGTCTCACCTACCCAGCAACCCGTGCTGATAGAAGAACCAGGCTGTAGGCCTTCAGTAAACAATTCCTCTTTGGATGGGAATCGAGATCTAGCTTGGGACATCCCGGAAGAATTGCCTGCACGCTGATAAGCAGCATGAGCGGCGATGAAGATGGAGTAATCTTTCGCACGGCTTTCACCTCCACGACAATCATTGAAAGAAGACATGTACAAGTCACCGATCAAAGAGTAAGCAGAAGCAGTCAATTCAGGATCCAATGTCGCAGCTTCTCTTGCGGCAGTTCTTGCAGCAGACTTTCTGCCAGCCTGAGTATGCACTTTAGCCAATTCCATCTGGATCTCTCCTTTTTGCTTATCGGTTTCAGCCAAGGTCAAAGCTTTTTCCAATACAGGCTGAGCTTTTTCGAAATCCCCCGCCGCCATATAACGCATCGCTCTTACCTGAGAAGTGGCAAAAGTAGGGTTGGTAGAGTCTTTCAATTCCAAAGCTGCCAAGAAGGAGCTGGAAGAGAAACACTTGTACTGAACAGAATATTTGAAAATCTGGTCAGCAATCTCCAAGTTGGTTGGATCAGCAGCCAATTTAGGACCCATCGTATTTTCGATAAAGTCGCAGTTGATCAGTTCCATATTGATCAATACTTGCTCTAGCAAGCTTCTGGAGCTGGTCACGTCTTTACCCTCTGCCTCAGATTTGTTGAGCAATTCGCTCGCCATGTCATACTTAGCCAATACCTGCTCTCCGGTGTAGGCTTTATTATAGGCATTGTTTCTGTAAATCAGGTCAAAATATGCAGCTACCAATTGATGGTTGATATTTCCATTGAGCTCCATAGCTTTTTCGAAATCAGCTACCACATTTGGGATTCTAGTTTTATCGCTTTTGAAAAACTGATAGCCGAAATAGGCCTTGTTTTCAATCCACTTTGGGGCATTGTTAAAAAGCTCTTCTCTTTTGTCGTAGATCGCCATCACGCTGTCCTGATAGACAAGCTTTTGTGCAGGGTCTTCAGTCTTGTCAGCGGCTCCCTTATAGACATTCACACCGTTGATGTAGAGCGATTCATTGAGATTTGGCACATTGGTCAATAGCCAATGAAGGGGCTTGGTCGCCTCAACGAATTGTTCAGACTTCATGTAGTCAGTGTAGGCAGCGTTGAGTTCACGCGCCTTGGCCTCTTGAGCAGGGTCAGAAGGCCAATTCCAGCCGTCCTGAGCCTGTACATAGCCAGCCAACAGCACTGCTCCTAGGGCAAGAAAGGTTGATTTAAGTTTCATATCTGTAAGGTTTTAATCGGTTGCTTTTAATTAAATCCGGTTTCCCGTCATTTGGTTTACACTACTTTAAATTTTTAATCAAATACTCGCTTATAGAACCAGCTATTGTCATTCAGAGAAAGACCCAAAGTAAAGTTGACATAAGTCTCTCTAATGAGTCCGTTTTCTAAAGTTCCCCTTCTTCCCGCCTTGAAAGCAAAGTTGATCAGGGATAGTTGATTCACAGGAATGGAAGTTCCAAAGTTGATGCCAATATCTGTGACTTCGGTCTGATTGAGCACGTAAGGAGTGCGCTGATATTCCAATCCAAAGCGGTAAGTAGCCCGCTTGAAGATGTTATCAAAGTTCAGATAGTCAGGTACAATCTGGAAGCCAAGTCCCACTTTTTGGGTTGCTTGAAGATTCAAAGGGTCTCCGAAAAAATTTCTAAATTCTGAAAAGTCCTGGTATTGACCTTCCAGGCCGACAGCGAATTTGTTCATTTTTTCATAAGAAACGCCGAATCCGTAAAGCTCTGGGATATAAATACTTCCCTTTACATCATTGGCGATGAGGTCTCCATCCGAATCCGGGTCGCTAGCTTGGCCAATTCCTGCCAATTTTGCAAAGCCGGTTCCATTAACATCGCCTAATCTCTGATAAATGGCTCCAAAGTGCAGATTACTTTTATCTGCGACCTTTAACTGGTAATGGGCACCGACTTTGAAGCCTACATCGGAAACTGTTAATCTTTCATAATATTCTGAAGGGTTGCCTACTTCAGAGTTGTTTTCATTGAAAACGAGCAGCTGATTGTTTCGGATTGAGGACCCAAAAAGGTAAGAACCATGAAAACCTATGCTCAGGTTTTTGGCCAATAAGTAGCCAAAACTTAGGTAGGCTTCCGAGATACCTCCATCCCCAGTCAAGAAATTATTAGCAGTCAAGTCCGAATTGTCCACCTGACTTGATACCTGAAGGTTGTAATTCACACTGGTCACCTGACTGAGACCTATACCGGAGGTAAATTTGCCTGGCTTGAAGGGCAAAGACAAGGCGATGTAGGACAAGCCTCCCCCATCCACGAGAGTGGATTCTTCCCCGTTGGCAACGTTGGAACGGTCGTAATTAAAAGCGGCTTGGAAATTAAAAATGGTGTTTCGGGTAGATAGGGCCGGATTGACGACGTTGGCATGCCAGCCTGTACCATAGCTGATGCCCAAGCCTCCCATGGCCTGATTGTGACTGAGCCCGGAGTAATTGAATTCACCGACACCCAAGGCAGTGTACACGGAGGAACTGTTTTGGGCGTAGCCCGAAAAGAAGACAAAAAGGGCGCAGAACACCCCCAAAGATTTCAACCCTATTTTACTCAACATTGTGGTTTAGAATGCAATTCAATCCATGCAGGACCAAATTTGGGACTACAAATATGTGGTCTTTTGCCAATGAAACAAAAGAATGAGCGTCTCCCCCGCAGATAAATACCCGAATTTCAGGAAATTTAAGACGAAAGGCTTCCAGATGGCCTCGAAGTTCATACTCCAAACCATACCAAACTCCAGATTGCATGCAGGCAATAGTCGTGTCTCCGATAAATGAATCCAGCTGGGCATTTACCTCTACCAGAGGCAGTCGGGCAGTAAAGGAATTCATGGCTTTGGCACGCATTTCCAAGCCGGGACTTATCACTCCTCCCAAAAAACTTCCTTTTTCATCCACCACATCATAGGTCACACAGGTTCCCAGATCCACGGCGAGTACAGGCCCAGTACCAGCCATGGTCCAAGCCCCTACTGCTGCGGCTATGCGATCCAAGCCCAAAGTCTGGGGAGAGGCATAGTTATTCGAAATCGGCAAAGAGGTCTGAGGGCTTAGGAAATGAAAAGAAAAAGGGAGCTTCTGCTGAAGATCTGCCTCCGAATACCTCACGGAACTGATCAATACTTCCGAAAAAGAAAGCTGACTCCATTCTCCTATCGCACTTTCCAGCGAGGTAAAAGTTTGCTCTCCAAGCAATTCTTTCCCTTCAAACACGGCTGATTTGATTCGGGTATTGCCAATATCTACTACCAGATTGCTCATCGAGGGCGAAAATAGACAGAAATAAGACCGGGGCTTTTCCTTTCCTCCATTTATCTTTGGTACACCGGTTTACTTAACAATCTTTAACCCAATCTCCCATGTCCCAAACCAGCTACTCCATGATTGGACTCATGTCAGGAACCTCCGGCGACGGACTGGATGTGGCGTTTGTTCACTTTAAAAAAGAGCAATCCTGGAAATTCGATATTGAAGAAGCCAAAACTTTTCCCTTCCCGAGCGCTTTGGGAGAGCAGCTTTCCAGAGCTCACCTCCTCTCGGCTTTGGATTTGGCTTTGCTGGATGTGGAATTTGGGCGATGGATGGGTGAGCAGGTCAGGGATTTTTGCGATGAATTTGAAGTGAAGCCTTTGGCTGTCGCCTCTCACGGGCATACTGTCTTTCATCAACCCCAAAAAGGGCTTAGTCTTCAAATTGGCAATGGATGGGCATTGAATCAGGCCTCAGGAGAGCAGGTAGTCAATGATTTTCGCATGCGGGATATTCAGTTGGGAGGTCAGGGTGCCCCATTGGTGCCAATTGGAGATCAGCTGCTATTCCCTCAGGTTGATTTTTGCCTCAATCTGGGAGGGATATCCAATATTTCTTTTGAAAAAGAAGGAAAAAGAATGGCCTTTGATATCAGCCCGTTCAACCTTCTCCTGAATACCGAAGCCCAAAAACTCGGTAAACCTTACGATGAAGGAGGAGAGTGGGCCAGAAAAGGAGAGTTGAATCTTCCCCTGTTCAACGAACTCAATGCCTTGGACTATTATCAACTTCCCGGGGCAAAGTCTCTGGGGAGAGAAGATATGGAAACTGTTTTTTCACCCCTTATTGAAAAAGCCGGACTTTCGCCAAAAGACACCCTCCGGACAATTACCGAGCATTATGCCTTTCAGATTGCGCGGGTGATTTTGGAAAACAAATCCAAAGAAAAACCCCTTATCCTGATCACCGGAGGAGGGGCTTACCATGCATTTTTTGAGGAAAGGCTGAGCCACTACCTCAAGCACTCCTGGGAAAAATATGGGGCTGGTAATGAATTGATCGAATTTAAAGAAGCGCTGATTTTCGGATTTTTGGGTCTGCTGAGAATCTTGGGTGAGACCAATACCCTGTCTTCAGTCACAGGAGCAGGAAAAGACAGCTCCGGTGGGGTGATTTACTCCTGACCAGTCATCCCAAAGCAGTAAAGGAGACATTTTTATTTTTCTATTTTTGGCCTGAATATAAACCCAATAGAAAGATGCAGGAACTGCTCAAAAAATTTGAGAATAAACAGCCGGAGATCGTTTTCGAATGGAGCGACAGCGAGACCGAAGCAGAAGGCTGGGTAGTGATCAATTCCCTCAGAGGAGGAGCCGCAGGCGGAGGTACCCGCATGAGAAAAGGTTTGGACAAACGGGAAGTGGAATCCCTGGCCAAAACCATGGAGGTAAAGTTTACCGTATCCGGACCTGCCATAGGAGGAGCCAAATCCGGGATCAACTTTGACCCCTCAGACCCAAGAAAATCCGGCGTCCTGGAACGATGGTACAAGGCCGTGATGCCTTTGCTGAAAAACTACTACGGAACAGGCGGAGATCTGAACGTGGATGAAATCCACGAAGTCATCCCCATCACGGAATCCTACGGTCTTTGGCATCCACAGGAAGGCATTGTCAATGGACACTTTCATGCCAACGAACCCCAGAAAATCAGGAAAATCGGCCAACTCCGGCAAGGGGTATCCAAGGTACTGGAAGACCCCAAGTTTACACCCAATGGTCCTAAAAAATACACCGTGGCCGACATGATTACCGGCTATGGGGTATCAGAAGCGGTAAGGCACTATTATAAAATATGGGGAGGAGAGCTCCAAGGCAAGCGGGCGGTCATCCAAGGTTGGGGAAATGTGGGTGCGGCAGCAGCCTGCTTTCTGGCAGTAGAAGGAGTAAAAATTGTAGGAATCATCGACCGGGACGGAGGATTGATTCGTGAGGAAGGATTTTCTCTAGATGAAATCCGCGAACTCTTTCTAGCAAGAATTGGAAATAAACTCACTCATGATTCCTTGATTCCTTTTGAAGAAATCAATGCCAAAATCTGGGACTTGAAAAGTGAGATATTCATTCCTGCAGCCGCTTCCCGATTAATCACCCAAGAGCAAGCTGCTCGGATGGTCGATGCAGGATTGGAAGTGATTTCCTGTGGCGCAAACGTGCCTTTCGCTGATCCGGAAATCTTCTTCGGACCGACTGGCCTATGGACAGATGAGCGAGTGGCTGTGATTCCTGACTTCATTGCCAATTGTGGGATGGCCCGAGTTTTTGCCTATCTCATGAGTGACAAAGCAGAAGTCACCGATCAGGCAATTTTCTCCGATGTTTCCGAGACAATCAGAAAGGCATTAACCAAAACTTTCGAAAAGAGTCAGGCCAAAACAAAGATTGCTCAAAAATCCTTTGAAATAGCCTTGGCACAACTCGTGTAAAAACTGACTTCCCAAAACCCCCGGATGCATTATCTTTTGGTAAAATCATCCGGGGGTATTTCATTCTGTTTGGACAATTCCCCTCAAAAATTGTAGTTTAGCAGTTGCTCTTTTAGATAAAAAAGTTTCAAAAAAATAGATAATTTATCCAAAGAGAGAATCCCAGCCCATTCAATCGACCCAATGAAGAAATATTTAATAAGTTTTGCTCTACTTTTCGGAATATTATTTTTTGGACTCGCGGAAGCCAGTGAGACGCTGGCAAATGGAATGGATAATTCTGTAGAATTGATCCAAACTGCAACAGATTCCGACACTCATTCTGCAGATGCAGCTGAAATTCACGCGGAGGAAGGACACGGGGAAGAGCATCATTCTGCTCCGGCTTGGCTGGTGATACCGTTTGTGACCTTACTTTTGATGATCGCCACGGGGCCATTGTTTTATGAGCATTTCTGGCATCACAATTACCCCAAAATCGCCGTTGGCTTCGCTATTTTGGTGGTTTTGTATTACCTCTTTGTGCTGGATAATGTCCACGGTCCGGTGCACGCCCTTGCAGAATACGTTCAGTTTATCGCGCTTTTGGCTTCACTATATGTGGCATCCGGAGGGATTTTGATCGAGATAGACAAGAAATCAACCCCAACAGCAAACGTAGCTTTGCTTTTGATCGGGGCGGTGATTTCCAATCTGATCGGAACCACAGGAGCCTCAATGCTTTTGATTCGACCATTTATCCGACTCAACAAGGCAAATATTCAACCCTACCACATTGTCTTCTTCATTTTGATGGTCAGCAATGTGGGTGGGTCCTTGACTCCAATCGGAGATCCCCCTCTTTTCCTTGGCTTTTTGAAAGGGGTGCCTTTCTTCTGGACTATTGAGCACAACTGGCCTGCCTGGGCTTTGGCTTTAACCCTGCTCGCAGTGATTTTCTATTTTGTAGACAAAAAATTTGGTCAGGCAGCAGAGGACGAGTACTCAGAAGAAATATCCTATACCAATAAATTCTCCATGGTGGGGACTAAGAACTTTGGCTGGCTGCTTGTCGTGATCTGTGCCGTTTTCCTTGATCCTAATGTGATCGAGGGTGTGCCTGCCATTGTTTATGACGGTCAGAAGTTCTCTTTCCTCAGAGAAATCATCATGCTTTCTGTTGCTTTCTTGTCTTACAAGTTTGCCGATCAGCGAGCACTGAAAGGCAATGAATTCAACTTTGAACCCATTCGCGAGGTAGCCTTTATCTTCATCGGGATATTCGGTACCATGATGCCGGCATTGGAGCTGGTTGGAAATTTTGCCAAATCTCCGGAGGGTGCAGCTCTGATCACTCCAAATACGCTTTATTGGGGTACAGGAACGCTTTCGGCTGTCTTGGACAACGCACCGACTTATCTGAATTTCTTAGCTGCTGCCATGGCTTCTGAGGGATCAGATATCAGCAATATCGCCCAGGTACGTGAATTTGCTGCCAATACAATGAACGATTCCGATACCACCTTCCAATTATTGGCTATTTCGATTGCCTCGGTCTTCTTTGGTGCGATGACCTATATCGGAAACGGACCCAACTTCATGGTAAAATCCATCGCAGAGCAAAACGGGATCAAAATGCCTTCTTTCTTTGGCTACATCATCCGATTCACTATTCCAATTTTGCTGCCGATTCTATTCTTGGTTTGGCTGGTGTTCATCGCCTTTGCCTAGTTCTTGCAAAAACACTTATCAGCCTGCTCAAAAAATTTGGGCAGGCTTTTTTTATCTCCTTGAGGCCAAATTTCACCTCAAAAAAACGCTTTCTCAGAGAAAGGCATTTTCTTCTTCGGGCTTTTCCTAAAAAAATAGTACCTTATGGGTGGTTGGTTTTTAAACTTTTTTGAAAAATGAAAAAACAGGCTTTCCTCATTTTGCTCCTCCTCACCTTATTATTTTCATGCCAAGAGGAGGAATTCCTTCCCCAAGGAACTCAATTGATGCTGAACCCAAACTTATCCCAGTTCCCTGATTCGGTAAATCCATGGAAACCCTCCAACCCTGACGGAATCCAGCTTGGAGTAAGTCGAGAGGTATTTTTCAGCGGAAATCGGTCTTTATTCATTGAAAACCCAGTCCGGGAAAAGGCAGAAGCCGCTTCCTGGTCACAAAACTACACAGGGCCAATGCCAGTACCTGGAAGTACTTTGGAGCTTGCGGCTTTTATCAAAGGGGAAAACGTCCAAGACCTTACCTTGGGAGGAAGGGTCTTTATCCTAGTAAGGACATTTCCTCAAATTAACCAAATCAGCGTAGCTGGTACCTCATTAGATATGCAGGGCGATTTTGATTGGGTTTTGGTAAAGGCGACTTTGGAAAACTTCCCCAAGGATGCCGAACGAATAGAGGTAAGCTTAAATGTACCCCGCCTTACCTTGGGAAAAGTCTATTTTGATGAAATCAACCTGACGGTAAGGTAAAATCAGTTTTCAATTTTACTTCTGCAGGCTAAGCTCCCGGTGCCGAAAACAGTCTGTCAGGTGATCATTAACAAGTCCGGTCGCTTGCATATGAGCATAAATGGTCGTGGAACCTAGAAATTTAAACCCTCTTTTCTTCAAGTCTTTGGCCAAAGCATCCGATTCGGGAGAAGTCGCTGGATAGGGTTCCCCCCGCTTGAGAGCATTTTGGATGGGCTTTCCTCCTACAAATCCCCAGATGTACTTGGAAAAGGTCCCAAATTCGGATTGGACTTCTAGAAATCTCCGGGCATTATTGATCGTAGCCAAAATTTTCAGCCGATTACGGATGATTCCACTGTCTTGAAGCAGTTCCTCCACATAGCTATCCGGAAAATCAGCAACAATCCGATAATCAAAATCTGCGAAGGCTTTGCGGTAGCCCTCTCTTTTCTTCAATATTGTTGCCCAACTCAAGCCTGCCTGAGCGGATTCCAATACCAAAAATTCGAATTGTATCCGATCATCGTACACTGGGACTCCCCACTCTGTATCGTGATAGTGGATATATTCCGGAAAACCCAGGCACCAAGGGCATCGATTGATTTCAGAAGGAGAAGTCATAAGCGCTGTTTAGGATAAAAGTAGGCAAGAATTGGGAATTCCTTTTTTAGCACCTTATTTTTTGCGCTTTACCCATACAAAGGAAAAATGCATCATACCTCCCGACTTGAAGTAAGTTCCGGGGCTTACGCTCAAAATATAGAATTCCTGAAAAGCCGGATTCCTCCTACTACCCAAATCTCAGCCGTGGTCAAGGGGAATGCTTACGGTCACGGGATTACCCAAATGGTAGAAATAGCCGAAAATGCAGGAGTCCGGCATTTTAGCACGTTCAGCTCGGATGAGGCTAGAAAAGTAAATGCTTCAAAAAAACAGGAATCCGAAATCATGATCATGGGAATGCTCTACCCTGAGGAGTTACCGGAATTGATTGTACAGGATATCCAGTTCTATGTTTTTGATTTCTATCGTCTAGAGCTAGCGATTCAGGCAGCAAAAATGGTGGGGAGGCCTGCCAAAATCCACGTGGAAGTGGAAACGGGCTTTCACCGAACCGGCTTCGAGAATTCCGATTTACCCCAACTGATCCGAATTCTGAAAGAAAACGAAGTCCATCTAGCGCTAATGGGCATCTGTACCCACTATGCAGGAGCAGAAAGCTCCGACAATCATGAGCGGGTGCGAGGTCAGATTGAAAGATTCAGGGAATTCAAAAATATCCTGGAGAGAGAAGAAATTTACTTCGAGAGAACCCACACGGCATGTTCGGCAGCCACCTTGCTTTTCCCGGAAACTCACGCGGATATGGTCCGAATCGGAATTGCCAGTTATGGATTCTGGCCGACTCAGGAGACTTTTTCCCTACTGAAACATACCTTGGAAAAAGAAAATCAAAACCCTCTAAGGCGTCTTTTGACTTGGAAGTCAGAAATCATGAGTTTCAAGAAAGTGGCAAAAGGTGAGTTTGTAGGCTATGGCATGAGCTTTTGCGCTCCCCGAGATTTGAACTTGGCCATAGTACCCATTGGCTATTCCCATGGATACGGTAGAAATCTCAGCAATCAGGGACAGGTGCTGATTCAGGGGCAATTTTGTCCAGTGATCGGGACGGTCAACATGAATGCGATCGCTGTGGACATCTCTCACTTAATAGAATGTATTCCAGGGGAGGAGGTGATTTTGATCGGAAATCAAGGGGAAAATGAAATCACAGTCGCCTCGTTTGCAGAGACCTCCCACTTGGTCAATTATGAAATGCTCAGTCGGCTCCCTTCAGAAATCCCACGAAAAGTTGTGGATTAGTAAAAAATGATGGTCTTGTTTCGGAAAGGCAAAACCTTGCGGTCGAGATGGTATTTGATGGCCTTGGAGAGCGTCACTTTTTCCACATCCTGACCGATTTGTACCAATTCGGAAACTGTATTGTGGTGGCGAACCCGGGCTACTTCCTGCTCGATGATCGGCCCGGCATCCAACTCTTCTGTGACATAGTGCGCTGTGGCTCCGATAATTTTCACTCCGCGCTCATAGGCCGCATGATAGGGTCTTGCACCCACAAAAGCCGGAAGGAAAGAATGGTGAATATTGATAATCCGATTGGGAAAGCTCTGGATAAACCGTCTCGAAAGAATCTGCATGTACCGAGCCAAGACGACAAAGTCCACTTGATGCTTTTCCAATAGCTCAAGCTGAAGGTTTTCTGCTTCCCCTTTGTTTTGGGCTGTGACCGGGATGTGGTGAAAAGGAATCCCAAAAGCCAAAACCACGTCCCTCAGGTCTTCATGATTGGAAATCACCAAAGGGATATCCACTTCCAACTGTCCGGAATGATGCCTACCCAGAATATCAAAAAGGCAATGGGATAGTTTACTCACAAAAATGGCCATCTTGGGTTTGGGAAAATTGAAATGAAGGGAAAACTCCATCCCAAATCTTCCAGCCACTTCCTCTTGGAATCGGGGACTGATCTCATCCTCTCTGAGCGCAAATGAATCCAATTCCCAAGAAGCTCTCATGAAAAATCTCCCCATCTCCTCATCCACATGCTGGTCTACTTCCAGAATATTTCCCTGGTAAGTAAAAAGAAAGCGGGAGACCTCCGCCACGATTCCTTTCTGGTCAGGACACTGGATGATAAGAATAGCCTTTTTCATAACTGTCAAAAATTAAGTCCGGTTAAGAATTCCAAATCTTCCAGGCTGCCTCGGCCTGTAACTCCAGCATATCCTGTCCGTTTTTTGCTTTGCCTCCACGGTCCAGACATTCTTTCATCAATCGGGTCACCGGAGGATTATAGACCAAATCATAGACAAGGTTAGCCGAAGTAAGGTGGTCTAGAGGCAAATCGGGAATTCCTTCTACCTTGGGAAAAGTACCCAAAGGGGTAGTATTGATCAGAAGGGGAAAGTCAGACAGCAGTTGAGGCTGTAAGCGAAGCTGTTCATAAGTTATTACACCTTGGCTTTCACTTCGGGAAACAGAAAGAAAATTAACCCCCAAGTCTTCCAAGGCCTTTTTCACGGCCTTTGAGGCACCGCCTGTCCCCAAAACCAAAGCTGAAGGAATCTGATCTCCCAACCAGGCTTGAAGGGAATGCTTAAATCCGATATAATCCGTATTAAAGCCCTTCTTCTTCCCTTTCCTGATTTGAATGCAATTAACCGCACCGATGGCCTGACATGCCGGGTCCAATTCATCAAGGTAGGCCATGACCTGCTCTTTGTAAGGAATGGTTACTGCCATCCCTTCCAGTTCAGGATTTTGCTGTACTACCTTCGGAAAATCTCCGATTTGAGGGATTTCGTAAAGATCAAATTGACAATCGGCAATTTTCTCCCCTTCAAACTTCGCGGTGAAGTATTTCTTGGAAAAAGAGTGCCCCAAGGGATAGCCGATCAGCCCGAATTTTCTCATGCTTTTTGCAATTTGGAAGCCAGCCATTCGATCAGCAATACTATTCCTATTCCTCCGAGGAAAGCCAGAATGGCGGAAAGAATGAGTGGCTGCTCGCCTACTTTCTCCAGGTATTCTGTGGGAAGAATATTTTCTGTCAAAAAAGGCTTTTGCTCTCCGCTCGAGGAGGTTCTCCAGGAAGTGACAATTTTCCATGGCCAAAGCTCATTAACCGACCCCAGCATAAATCCGGAAAGTAAGCCAATGGTCACTGAATAATATTTTTTCAGCAGGTAAGAAATCACCCGACTGAAAGATAAAATCCCTACCACACACCCTGAAGCAAAAATTGCCAAAGTGAGCAGGTCCCTTTCGGAGACGGCTTTGAGAATCGTCTCGTATTTTCCCAAAATCAAAAGGATAAAACTCCCGCTGATCCCGGGTAGAATCATGGCACAGATGGCAATGGCCCCGGCCAGAAATGTAAACCAATAGGCATCAGGGGTAGTAGTGGGAGGAAGATTAGTCACCCACCAAGCCAGTGCGGTTCCTAGAATCAAAGCCAGTATTACACCTAGATGCCATCTTTGAATGTTTTTCAGGATCAAAAAGGCACTGACCAAAATCAATCCGCAGAAAAAGGACCACAGGGGGATGGGATGCTCTTCCATCAGGTAAGTAATGAGGCGGGAAAGCAAAAACACGCTTGTCAATATTCCCAATAGCAAACTGAGGAGAAAAGTCCCATTTACAGCCTTGTAGAATTTTTTGACTTCCAAATCCTTGAGCAGACGGAGATTGGCCAGATTGAAGGAATTTATGCTATCCAAAAGACGGGGATATATTCCTGCAATCAAGGCAATAGAGCCTCCGGATACCCCGGGAACGATATCCGCTGCTCCCATGGCCATCCCTTTGAGATAGTTTAGCCCGTATTTTTTGATGCTGTTCATAAAAAAGAAAGGCTGACCGACAAGCCGATCAGCCTAATTGATGTGAATTGGATTAAAGTTTGATTTCTCCCAAGAAGTGGTCAAAAGTATCACCCCGGAGACCCAAGCGGATCGTCTCCAGAGGAATCACTTCAGAAGGACTGATATTTCCAAGGTTGACGTTGGCACCGAGAAGCTTGATAAACCAAACTTGCTGGGATTTTTGAGGAGCTTCCCAAATGATCTTTTCTTCCGGCACCTGGGTGAGGATTTCTTCTACCAGACCTTGACGTACTTCACCAGAATCACGGAATAGCCCCACGTTTCCGCCTTCACGAGCTTCTCCGATTACTTTCCATGCTCCTGCACTCAGCTCGGTTTGCATCTGTTCAATCCACTTGTAGGGAGGGATGATTTTGGCTGCATCCTTGGACCCAACTTCAGAAAGGACAGTTACCTGCTGGGAAAGAGTAGAGATAAATTCACACTTTTTATCGTGATTGAGGGATACTGACCCGTCAGAGACTTCGGCAAATTCCAATCCGTATTTGTCCAAAACTTTTCTGTAGTCGTCAAATTGGCCTCGGACAATAAATGCTTCAAAAAGCGTCCCCCCGAAATAAACAGGGATGCCTGCAGATTTATAAACAGCAATTTTTTCAGCCAGATTTTTGGTCACATAGGAGGTCGCCCACCCAAGCTTGACAATGTCCACATAATCGGAACAGCTATCTACAAAGTCCTCTGTCTCTCTGAGGCTCAATCCTTTGTCCATAGCCATAGTGAATCCCGTAGTACGTGGCTTATCCGTCCGTACAGGGATATTCTTCAATTCGTAATTCATTCGCCAGGTTTTAATGATTAGAGAGAGGGATGGTCGTCCCTATACTGGGCAATGATCTTGTAGATAGCCTTTTGTTGCTTGAGCTCGGGCATTAGGTCATACAAGATGGTGTGCCTATCAAAGTCCAAAGTTAAGGCATTTTCCAAATATGAAAACGCTTCTTTGTATTTGCCCATTTTTATTAAATAAACCACCATACGATAGTGGAGCTCTGCTTCTTCCGGGGTTTCGTCTATTCCCTCCTTGACCACATCGATTGCTTCCTCAAATCGATTTTGCTCAAAATAGATAACCGAGAGATTCACATAGGTCTCCATGATACCCGGCTCCAAATTGATCGCTTCTTCATACGCTTCCGAACTTGCCTGAAGATTGCCCAAATTGAACTCGGCATCTGCCAGACCTACCCAGTAGTTGGGATTGTCCTTGTTGAGATTGAGCGCTTTCTTAAAGTAATGGATGGCTTCAAAATACTTTTCCTTCTTGAGCATGCACATACCCAATCCAAACCACGCATCGTCGTATTCCTCATCCAGCTTAGCTGATTTCTTGAAATACTTGAAGGCCTCTTCAATTTTACCCAGTTTTTCATAGGCTGCACCCATGTAGCAGCAATTTTCCGCATTGGCTCCTTCACAGTTTATGGTATTCTGATAGGCTTCCAAGGCTGCCTCATACTGCTGGGTATTCATCAGTGAATTACCCATATTGAAATAGGCCGAGGCAAAGGAATCATCGATCAAAAGGGCATATTCGTAGGCACTGATGGCTTCTTCGAATCTTCCCAGGCGATTGTAAACTACGCCTAGGTTATACCAAGCTCCGGCGGAATAGGGATCCTGATCGATAAATTCCTGGTAGAATTCCAAAATCTCGTCAAATGACCCTTCCTCCTCTGTAATCATTGCCAGCTGGAAAAGTGCATCCTCGTGATTGATCCGGTTTTTGACGGCTTCTTTGAAATACTCGCTTGCTTTGGTATTGTCTCCTTTGGCGCGATACAAATTTCCCAGTGAATAATACACTTCTGCTTTGTCTTCCGCCAAAGGGAGGAAGTTTTCCAGCAAATCAATCCCTTCTTGCGGGTTTCCTGCAAGAATATTGGCATTGGCAAGAGCCAGAAGGATTTCTTCGTTGTTTGGAGATAGGTTGTTGAGATTTTCCAAAATGGAAAGTCCTTCATCCAGCTCGTCATTGAAAATCAGACACTGGGCCTGAAGCAGGCGAATTTCTACGGAAAAGGGGAATTTGCCCAAGGCATATTCAGAGGCTCTTAGGGCTTTGAGGAATTTCTGCTGATCAAAGTAAAACCGGATGATGTCTTCCAGTTCTTCTTCTTCGAAGTAGAGGTCCAAGTTGGATTTCAGGGAATTTTCAAAACGCTCGACGAGCTTCTTGTCTTCTTCCCAGTCGTGATCATGATCTCCGGTCATTCGAATAGGTTAAGGTTTTCATAAGATACCAATTAATCGAGTAACGAAAAATGTCCCGAGGTTAAAATTTGTTGGTCAGAAAAGTTTTTTTTCTCTGAATCAGATTCGGGATTTCGTTACGGTTCACCACAACAGCTCTTTTCTGAAATAAGTTTACTTGTCCTGACCCGTGGCCCAACGGATACTTTCCTCCAAAGAATGAAAGCGAAAGCCCAGGAGGCCTTGAACTTTTTCATTGGTGTACAGGATTTTTTGCTGGGCAATTCGCACGGTTTGGCTGTTGAGGGGGCTTTTACTCAAGCCTATGGATTTTAAAATCCGATTGAAGAAGGAAGCTAATCCAACCCATTTTTTTGAAACGGGGATGAAGGGAGCCCTCAGGGATAATATCTCCGCGACTTTCCCAAAAAATTCCCGATAGGGAATACTTTCTTTGTTTAGAATGAATCGCTCTCCCCAAGCGTCTTTTTCGACTAGTTGTCTCGCCAGGATAGCTGCATCGCGGACATCGATATAGTTGAGGTCACCTTTGGGATAAAACTTGTTGCCGTCGATGACATAATCCAAAATCGCAGTACTGCTTCGGTGATGTGTGACCTTTCCAATCAAAATGCTTGGATTGAGTACCAATACCCGAAGACCTTCTTGCTGCCCTCTCCACACTTCCAATTCTCCCCAGTATTTGGATATCGCATAATCCGTATTGAGTGGAGATTCCACCCATTTAAAGTTCTCATCCAAAACGCTAAGCTCCTGGGATCGTCCTATTGCCGCCACCGAACTCACATAGAGCAGTCGTTCGATTCCTTGCAGGAGCATGGCATTCACCACATTTGCGGTGCCTTGGGTGTTGATGGCATAAAGAGCCTCTTTTTCTCCAGGCTGAAAGGACACCATACCTGCTGCGTGAACCACCAAATCCATTCCCTTGACCGCTGCGAGAACCGCCTCCATATCCTGGATGTCCCCTTCGTGCCATTGGATTTCAAAATCCAAAGTATCGAGAAGGTCAAGCTTGGAGTTTTTCCTTTTCAGCCCATGAATGGCGCCCAACTTGGAAAATTCCTTTGCCAAAAAACTGCCATACAGACCCGTGATTCCGGTGATGAGAATATTCATAAAAAGATCAAAGTCTGGAATTGATCCATTCCATGTTTTTGATTTTCTGATACATTTTCTGATTCTTCGGTAAAGTTCCCAGCATGTCGATATATCGGGGATTGTGGCAATCGGTCCCTAAGAAGGAAACCACCCCCCGCTCAATGAGCATTTCGCCGAAGTCCTTTACCTGTTTGGAATAAAACCCGGTAAGGGAAAGAAGGTTAACCTGGAAGATCAATTTTCTGTCAATTAGCTCTTCTTGAAGCTTTTTGTCGGCAATCAGATACTGATATCTCTCCGGATGGGCAAATACAGGCTGATATCCTGCCATCTCCAGATTAAAAATTATATCGAGGAGCATTTGTGGCTTATTGATAAATCCTGTTTCTACCAAAATGTATTTATCTCCAAAAGTGAGCAACTCTTCTCCGGCTTTGACCCTGTCCAAAAAAATCTCATCCATATAATACTCAGCAGCAGCTTCTATCTCGAGAGAGATATTTTCCTGCTTGGCTGCTTTTCTCAAATCTTCCAGTCCCAAGCGGATGATTTCCGGCGTATTTCGATAATACTCGGACATAATATGCGGTGTGGTAATCACCTTTTTCAGTCCATATCCCTCCAGAGACCTTAGCAATCCCAGAGATTCCTCCATGGATTTGGAACCGTCATCTATTCCGGGAATCAAATGCGAATGCATATCAGCACCCAGCCAACTCAAATCCAAATCCTCTAGTACTTCCTGTTTTCTTTTAAGAAAATCCAACCAGCTCATCAGAGTCCTCCTCCTGTTCGTTCTTTAAATTCCTGAATTGTAGGCCAAATTTTATCCTTTTCTGAAATAATCGGTTCACTAACGCCCCAATCAATGCCTAGTTCTGGATCATTCCATAGGATTCCCCCTTCTGATTCCTTGTTGTAATAATTGGAACATTTATAGACAAAAACAGCATCTTCAAGAACAGCAAAGCCGTGAGCAAATCCCCGGGGTATAAAAAAAAGATTGGATCGTTCGGCATCCAAAAGGGTCGTGTAAGTTTTGCCAAAGGTAGGAGAGCTTTTTCTTAAATCTACAACTACGTCGAGGACCTTACCACTCACCACACGAACCAATTTTGCTTGAGCGAATGGTTCTCTTTGGAAATGCAGGCCTCTGACTGTCCCTTTTTGGGAAAATGACTGATTGTCCTGAACCCACTCCTCCTCGATTCCCAGTTTTTGGAGCCAATCTTCTCGAAAAGATTCGAAGAAATAACCGCGATCATCGTAAAATTTCCTAGGAAAAATCTCCACTGGGCCTTCCAGATTGGGTATCTTGCGTAACTCTGCCATCAGAATGTCTTTTCTCGAATTTTAAAGAGTAAAATAACTACTCTGCCTTAGAGTATCCTAACTATTGTGGGGAAATATCCCCAACTTTGCAAAAGAAGTCATCTCCGGCATATTATAAAAGGCTGTATCTCAAAATCTTCAGCAGGCCAGAAGTGAACCTGACATCGGACTTTATCTACCGAACCCACAACGATGAGTAAAATCTCCAGAAAAATCAAAAACCTTTACGATACTGCACCCAAAGTAGAAACGGCTGTTTTGGTCACCCTTATCCGACAGCAGCAAAGCGATCAGGAAATCGAAGAACACCTAGAAGAACTGGCCTTTCTGGCAGAAACTCTGGGAGTGAAGACCCTCTACCGATTCACTCAAAGAATGGAAAAACCGGATATCCGGACCTTTGTGGGTAAAGGAAAACTGGAAGAAATCCAGGCCTATGTGGAGCATTTTGGGGTGGACATGGTCATTTTTGATGATGACCTTTCTCCCTCGCAGATGAGAAATCTAGAAAATGAGCTCAAAGTGAAAATCTATGACCGCTCCCTTTTGATCCTGGATATTTTCTTAAAAAGAGCACAAACCGCTCAAGCCAAAACCCAGGTAGAACTAGCTCGGTTTCAGTATTTGCTTCCCAGATTGACCCGGATGTGGACTCACTTGGAGCGGCAAAGAGGGGGAACCGGTACCCGAGGCGGTGCCGGTGAAAAAGAAATCGAAACCGATAAGCGGGACATCCGAAACAAAATTACCCTGCTCAAAGAGAAGCTACGTGAAATCGAAAAGCAGGGGGTGACCCAAAGAAAGGGTCGAAAAGGTGTAGTCAGGGTAGCCCTGGTAGGATATACCAATGTAGGAAAGTCCACCTTGATGAACCTGATCACCAAGACAGATATTCTGGCAGAAAACAAGCTTTTTGCCACAGTGGATTCGACCGTGAGGAAGGTGGTGCTGGACAATATCCCCTTTCTTTTGTCCGATACCGTAGGCTTTATCCGAAAGCTGCCCACCCACTTGATCGAATCTTTCAAATCCACCTTGGACGAAATCCGTGAAGCTGACCTCCTGGTGCATGTGGTGGATATATCCCATCATGCCTTTGAAGATCAAATAGCCGTCGTTTCTCAGACATTGAGAGAAATCAAAGCCGGAGACAAACCTGTGCTGCTGGTATTCAATAAGATTGACCAAGTCCAGCAGATGCCGACCGAGGAAGAATCCATGCATATCAGTGAGCATGAGCTTCAGGAAACCCGCTACCTGGATTTTAAGGCGCTTTCAGAAGCCTATGAAAAGAAAAACGGAATTAAACCCGTCTTCATGGCAGCAGGTACAGGAGAAAATGTGGATGGATTCAGGGATGCTTTAATTGCTGAGGTGAAAAAGCAACACCGGAAGATTTACCCTCATTATCTGGAAGATGAAGTGGTGGATTGGTCCGGCAAAGGAGAAGAAAACCTATAATTCCTGCCCGAAATTTACTTTTTTGATTTCGAAGGGCCTGTTTTTTTGCCCAAAAAAGGAATTCATTCATCCCTCTTTAGGAACAAATGACCGAAGAAAAGAACCCATTGATCTAAAAATCGGCATTCCCCGGGGGCTAGCGGGTAGTTTTGAACCATCATTCAATTCTACACGCCATGAATACCATTTTAATTATCGAAAAACACGACTTGATGCGGATGTTTCTCCTTAACCTTTTGGGAGGAGAATACAACGTTTATGCTGTATCGAGTCCTCAGGAAGCCATTGCTTGGCTTAAATCTGGAAATGCAGATTTGATTCTGGGTGGGTTTGTTGATTATCAGCTCCCTCCGGATGCACTCTTGATCAAAGAATACGTTCAGTCCAAAAACATACCCTGGATAGTACTGACCGAACAAGACAAAAGTGAACAGAGGATCAAAGCATTTTCCTTAGGCGCTAAGGATTGCGTAAGTAAGCCCTTCAATCCAGTAGAGCTAAAACTCCGCATCCAATCTCAATTTTCTCAATTCAGCTTCTCAAGAAGCCTTGTTTCAGTAGCCTAAACATGATGAAAAGATTGTTTTTACCCGTTTTATTTCTGGTCAGTGCCTGTGTGCAAATGCCGGATATGAGCCAGATTCCTGATTCAGAGCCTGAAACCGCGTATCAGAACTTCGATTTTGCAACGGTTTCCCCTACTCAAGTATCTCTTTCTTTCGCAGATGATCAAGGAGCACCATTTTCGGGAATTCGTATTCAGCTTATTCAACCTTCTGACCAAAGCATCCTGTTCACAGGAATGACAGATAAAGAAGGGAAAATTGTATCCTCCTTATCTATCCCTACCTATCTGGACCAGATAATTGTAGAGGCGGCCTATATCGGAATCCCCAATAGAATCTTGGTTCCGATAAAAAATAAATTGATCAAGTTGGATTATTTGGGAGGAGTGGACCCTACTGAGGTGATATCCTATGAAGTAGACCCCAATCAATCCTCTCAGAACCCTGGTGCAAGACTGGCTAACAGTCTAAAACTTGAGTATGCCGCTCCCTATAACAGTCTCGGCGTACCTCAAAATCTGGAAGCAAACAATGATTACATCTCCTCAACCATGCTTCAATACATCAATGCATCATTACCTGAAGGGATGCCAGTACCTACCTACCATCCCTCCTACCTTGCTGATGGAAAGAAGACTACATTGGATGTGGTGGAGTTGGCTGATGTTTGGTTGACATTTGTCCACGAAGGAGCCGGCTGGAGAAATTCCATTGGCTATTATGTCTATCCTACGAATCAACCCCCAAAATCCCTTTCAGACATCGAAAAAGTTACTGTATTGTTCCCAAATGCTTCGATGGTCGGAAGTGGAGGAGGATTGAGATCCGGAAACAAAGTTAAACTCGGAAGATTTGAAGCAGGAGTTACTATTGGACTTGTTCTTTTTGGAAACGGCTGGAACGGATCAGAGGTCAAAGATTATCACCACGCAGTATTCGCTGACAAAAATCTGAATCCCGAATCTGACCGAGCCCTGAAGCAGCATAATGTCCTCTTATGGGATCAGGAGAATGAACTTTTCCTTTTAGGCTTTGAAGATGTCAGAAGAGACAATATCCCCTTCCGCTCGGATCAGGATTTCAATGATGCAATCCTTTTTGTATCCAGTAATCCTGTAAGAGCCATCAGCACTGAAAACGTCAGCCCGATTGATAAGCCAGGGACTTTGGATAAAGACGGGGACGGGATCAATGACAATCTTGACGAATACCCCAATGATCCCAATAAGGCTTACAATAGCTACTATCCCTCTTCTACAGGTTTTGGCAGCTTTGCATTTGAGGACAACTGGCCGGAAATGGGAGACTATGACTTCAATGATCTCGTGGTAGACTACCAGTATAAGCAAATCATGAACAGTAAAAATGAGGTAGTAGAATTACATCCCAAATTCATCTTCAGGGCTGCAGGAGCCGGAATGAGAAATGGATTTGGATTTTCATTGGAGTCTTCCGCCTCTGCTGTCAAATCTGTCACCGGGACCAAAAATTCTCCTAATCTGATCAAGGTGCAGGCCAATGGAGTAGAAGCCAATCAGCAAAAAGCTGTAATCGTTGTAACGGACAATGTCCATCAACTATTTGGAAAGAGCAACTTTGTCAACACCGAGTCAGGAAAAGGAACTTCAAGTCCTGTAGAAATTGATTTGGTGATTGCATTCAATAATCCCCTGGCCCAGGAAAGAATCGGGTATGCTCCTTTCAATCCCTTTCTAATTGCGGGCCAAGACAGAAGCAGGGAAATTCATCTTCCTGGCTACGCCCCGACTGATTTGGTAGACGAAACCTTTTTTGGAACAGGAGATGATGCCGGGAAAAAAGGGCAAATCAATTCATATTACAAGTCAAAGTCTGCACTTCCATGGGCGATCAATACTCCGGAGTCTTTCGCCTATCCAATAGAAAAGCAGGATGTAAGAGGAGCCCACCTTAGATTTGACCGTTGGGCCCAAAGCAGTGGATTCACCTTTATGGATTGGTATAGACCCTTGCCGGGATTCAGGGAATCCGGAAAGATTTTCAAATAAATTTTCTTCAAAAGTTGTGGTTCAGCCCGGCAGATATTGCCGGGCTTTTTTTGTCTGAAAAGCCTTTATAGGAGATCCCTTTCACGCTTATTTTTTGCATTTCCCAATGATCGGGCTATAGGAGTCATTAGTCGAAGAATAGGCCCCAATGGGCTAAAATCGAGGTTTCCAAGGTTGGGCTCTGGTTACCTTTGTCTATCAAAATTCTTTAAATCATGAATCAATTACATAGACTTCCTTTAAGCAAAAGAGCCTTTGACATCCTGGTTGCTGGCGGACTGTTACTTATACTCAGTCCACTTCTTCTTTTGGTAGCCTTATTAATCAAGCTAGAATCCAGAGGGCCTGTTTTTTACTACTCCTATCGGGTCGGAATGAACTACAAGATTTTCAAATTCTACAAATTCCGATCCATGAGGACCGATGCAGACCAGCTGATTGATCAACTCAAGCACCTGAATGCCTACCAAAAAACTGAAACTCAAGGAAACAAAAAACTACCTCTGGACCGAAGTCGAATCCTATCGGCCCAAACTTCAGAATACCGGGTAGACAATACCGGAATAATGGAAGAATCATGCTACGAACTGGAAAAAACCGGAAAAACCAAACAAGCCTTTGTCAAATTTGAAAATGACCCTCGAATCACCAAAGTGGGTCGGATCATCCGCAATTTGAGTATCGATGAGCTTCCCCAATTGGTCAATATTCTCATCGGGGACATGTCTCTGGTGGGCAATCGACCTCTCCCTCTCTATGAGGCAGAACAGCTCACACGAGATGAAGCTGTCGGAAGATTTCTCGGACCAGCGGGCCTTACCGGGCTTTGGCAAGTCACCGAAAGAGGAAAAAAGGGGGTCGATTCAGACTCGCGATGCCGATTGGATATTGAATACGCCCAGAATTACAACTTTTGGCTGGACATGAAAATCCTGCTCAAAACTCCCCTTGCAGCCATCCAACACGAAAACGTCTAATCTGATGAAATTCTCCTCCCTATTCGAAAATCTGATTCGGAAGCCTCAGAGCGGAAAATTTATCCCATTCATTGATGGATTGCGCTTTTTGGCTATTGTCCCTGTGCTATTCCAACATGCAAATGAACGACTGCACAAGTACGGAACCCTCCCCGAGCTCAGCCAAATAGAGGAGTGGGTTTCATTCTTCATCTCCCGCGGCACGATAGGCGTATTCCTGTTTTTTGCCATAAGCGGGTTTATTCTTAGCCTTCCCTTTGCTCAGGGTAGAACAAAGGAAAAATATTCAGACTATCTGAAAAGGAGGTTATTTAGAATTGAGCCACCTTTCCTATTGTGGATGACAGTCTTTGCGCTGGTTTTACTGATCAAAGGAGACTATCCTGGTGCAGAACTGCTTCGCCACTTTTTGGCGACCATTACCTACACCCATCAGTTTTTCTACGGGGAGTACTCCATCATCAACCCAGTCGCTTGGTCGTTGGAAGTGGAGATCCAGTTTTATCTAATCGCTCCCTTTTTGGCCAGTGCCTACTTTGGGATAAGGAATACCCGGGAAAGGAGAGCATTGCTGATCTGGGGACTCTTTTGTTTTATCCTTTTCCAGCATGGAATGGGCTGGCAACTAATGCCATTCAAGCCAACGCTTCTGGGCCAGTTTCCACATTTCCTGGTCGGCATGCTTGCCGCAGACCTTTATACACAACCTCTCAGAGGAATCCGAAAATCCTATTTATGGGATGCTTTATTTCCGGTTTTGGTACTGACCTTGGCTTTCACCTGGAGCGAAGAACTGGGAAAAATGCTGGTGTTTGAACTCGCCCTGCTTCTGGTCTTTATTTCCTCATTTTATGGAAAGATTTTGGGAAGATTTCTCTCTCTGCAATGGATAGTCATCATTGGAGGGATGTGCTACAGCCTTTACCTGATTCATCTTCCACTCATGGAGGCGTTCTATCTGCTCATCGGCAAATTCGGTCAGTGGTCGGGCTATTTCGGTCAGTTATCGATTACCCTGATTGTTGTCCTGCCTATGATCTTATTTAGCGGTGTAATCGCTTATCGATGGATAGAGCAGCCATTCATGAAAAGGCAGAAAAGCAAAAAACCTGCTGAAAAAACCTGGATACTCGCTCACTCCGAAAAGCAGTAAAACCTTACTAAAATGAAAAAGATATTTCTTTTCCTCCTGATTCTTGCACCAGCTTGGGCTTCGGCTCAGGATATGAGCGAGGAAGTCCGCCTCGACAGACTACTTCCCTTGGACAGCTTGGTCTCTCTGGCTGTGCAGAATGCCCCGCTGATTCAAAGACTGAGTATGGGACAAGCTCAGCGGGAAGAAGAAATCAAAATCGCACGCAAAAGCTGGATGCAGCACCTGGCCCTGACCGGTGGCTACAATTATGGCAATGTGGTGGTCGCGGACCAAATGGCGACTCCTCAGGATATCAGTACGGTATTCCGGACCAATACCTCAGCCACCTATACCGTTGGGGTCTCCCTGAGACTGCCGCTTTCTGAATTCACTACTCAGAAAAACCGAGTATCCATCCAGCAATACGCCATCAAAGAAATGGAATATCAGAAGAAAGATCTGGAACTCACCTTAACTGAGGAAGTCATCAAGCGATACAACGACCTGAAAAGAGGATTGACCACTTTCAAATATCAAGCCCAGAAGGTCGAAGCCAATGAAGCCGCAGTACAAGTGACAGAAAATCACTTCAAAACAGGCACCGCTTCCATCGATCAGTATCGAATGGCTTTGGACATCCTCACCACTTCCAAAATTGAATTGGAAAAAACCAAGAACGATACCTGGTACGCGCTCAAATCTCTCGAACAACTAGTAGGAAGCCCAATTTTCAGATAATCATGACCTTCGTACAAATCATCCGACTTTTGGTGCGCTTTGCACCCTACTTGATTCTTTCTGCCTTTTTGATGGCTGGGACGGTCACCCTCTTGACTATGAAAAACAAGAAAGAATACAAAAGCCATACGCTACTCAATACCGGTCTGATCTCCGGATACAACATCGAAAGCTCCAAAGGCAGCAGAATAGACTACGCCTACACCAACAATGAGATTGAAAACCTGATCAATCTCGCCACCTCCCTGGAAACAAACCGGGAACTTTCTGCCAGGCTTTTGACAGAGTTGATTTGGGCTGACCAAAAAGACGCTCTTCCTTTGATCTCTGAGAACAAAGGGGAATTTGAAGTCCTCAAAGAGGCAATCAGCCAATCCGGAATCCAAGCCTCCAGCAAAGAAGCACTTTACCAAGCTCTGATTGAAATCCGGGATCGAGACAAAAACAACCCCGTGTACGATCTGACCAATTCTAAAAACCCCCTGATTGGATTGGAGAGACTCGAGGAAATCAAGGTATTCCGCGAGGGAAACTCCGATATGATCCGCATGGAATACACCTCCATTGATCCATTTATCAGCCAAAAAACCCTGGAATTGCTCACCGAAATTTTCATCGCCAAGCAAAAAGCTACCAAAGAAGGGCAGTCTGATTCGGTAATTCAGTTTTTCGAAGAAGCCACACAAAAGACCTTGGACCGACTTCAGGCTGCAGAAGACGAGTTGCTGAAGTTCCGGGTGAAAAATCAGATCATCAACTATTACGAACAAACCCGATTCATTGCAGGCAACCGGGAAGAACTGGACAAAAAGTACCAAGAACAACTTCAAATCAAGGCCGGGTCAGAATCTGCCCTGAAGCGACTGGAGCTCGAAATAGAGGATAAAAGGGCACTCTCTGCACTTCAGACTCAGATTTCCCAAAACCAAAGCCAAATCGCCGATTACAATTTTGCCCTGATGGAACTCAACCTAATGGATGGAGGAGAATTGGATCCTAAGAATGAGTCTTTGAAAAAAGAACTCGAACAGAAAATCATCCTTTTGCGGGATGATATGCTCTCTTCGACCTACGGAGTGATGGATGTGAACAAGACCACCGATGGAATTCCTACCCAAAATGTCCTTGCCCAATGGCTTCAGGCACTGATTACCAAAGAAGAATCTACTGCTCAGCTTCAGGTGATGGACAATAGGATGAAGGAATACGATCGAGTCTATGATAGGTTTGCTCCTCTGGGATCCACCCTGAGAAGATTGGAAAGTGAAATCGATGTGGCCGAAAGAGAATATCTGGAAAATCTTCATTCCTTCAATCAGGCAAGGCTTCACAAATACAATATGCTGATGTCCACCAATCTGAAAGTGATTGACTTCCCTTATTATCCGGCTCAGCCTGAAAAATCCAAGACAGCTTTGCTGGTCATCCTTTCCTTCGTGGTGGGTTTGGTGATTCCTTCGGGTGTGGTCATTGCGGCCGAATTGGTAGACGGTAGCCTGAAGAGTCCCAAAAATGCCTCCGAGCAAACCGGCCTTCGCGTTTGTGGGCTTTTGCCTCAATACCCCAAAAACAAAGAGAAAAATCCGGTGGATTTCGATGCCTTGACCCAGCAGGCGATGAATCTTTTCGTCCAGGAACTCATCGTGTCCTCTGATCCACAGAAAAAGCAAATCAAAGTAACCGTAGCCTCAATTCATGGAGGTGAAGGCAAAAGCATGCTGATAGAGAAAGTAGAAGAGTTTATCCAAAACCATTATCCTGAATCGGCTGGAAAATTTGAGTTCATGGAAATTCCCTCCCTGCTCAATCATCCCTATCTCCAGGAAACCATCCAAAAGGCCGACCTCCATCTTCTCCTTGCACGGGCAGACCGAAAGTGGAATGAAGCCGATAGCCATGCACTTAAAGTATTCCGTAAATTTGTAGGCCAAAAACCTCTGCTTTTTCTCAACAAAGTACGAACCGACATCATGGAAGATGTCACTGGAGAAGTCCCAAGAAAAAGATCCTGGCTGAGAGCCAAAGTAAAAGCCCTTTTGAACTAATTATCCATGAATACCATCATCTGCCATAGCTTCCCTGCTTGGGACTCCCCTTATGTCAAATCCACATTGGAACTCATCACTCGCCTGGCCTCCACCCACCGGGTGATTCTCCTGGACTATCCTTACACGCTTAAAGACTATTGGAAAACAGACTATGCTCCCAAAGCTCAGCTAAGAGGAAAAGACGGAGGAAAAAGAATAATTCTAACTGAATTCGGACAAGTGGAAGTTTACAATTCCCTGCCTGTCATCCCCACCAACTGGGCTGACAATAAAAAGATTTTCAATCTATTGATGAAAGCCAACTCCTATTTAGTAGGCAAGACTATCCGAAGGATTCTTCGTACGGTAGATCCTAAGAATACCCATGTGATCAATGCGTTTAATCCTGTATTTGGCCATTTTACAAGACATTATTGGGGAGAAATTCCGGTGACATACTATGCCTATGACGAAATGAGTGCTGCCCCTTGGGCAGAAAAATGGGGAAAAATCTATGAGTCAAAGTTTATCAATTCGGTGGACAGAGTGGTAGTCAGCTCTACAGGTCTGGCTGATAAATTCAAGCAGCTCCACCCCAAAGTGAATTGCGTAAAAAACGGCGTAAATCTGAAATATTTTGAAGGTGAGGAACAAAGCAGTCGGTTAACACGAAAAATGGGATACCTCGGCGCCTTTGACGAGCGAATTGACCTCGAATTGCTCAAAGCTACAGCTGAGGCTTTCCCTGACTACCTGATCGAGATTCTCGGCCCTGTCAAAATCACTTCCATATCCGCTCTTCCTCAAAGAGTCGTATTTCTGGGAGCGAAGCCCCAAAATGAACTCCTCCAACATCTCTCCCAGTGGGAGGTATGCTTGATCCCTTTCCGCAAGACTCCGTTTACACAGGCTATCTATCCACTGAAAATCAATGAATACTTGGCAGCAGGAAAACCGGTGGTCACTACTGATTTTGCTGACTTGGGTGATTTTAAAGGCCTCATCCGAATAGCTCAAGACCCCATTGAATTTATCATCGGAATCCAACGCGAAATCCGCGGAAACAATCGGCTGAAATCAGCAAAAAGAAGGGAATTTGCCCAGCAAAACAGCTGGGAAGCCAGAGCCAATCAATTTATTAATGCCTTAGCCTCCTGATTTGGAGGCTTTTTTATTGTCGAAAGATTCCCACCAGTCATCGGTAGTATCCGGTCAGTCATCGACTTATTTCTTCCAAAAAATCGGGCTCAGGTACCTTTGATACATCATTTAGCAATCCAATGAATACCACTAGCTCATTTCCGAAAAAATATGGCGCAGTCAAGCTTCTCAGCGGCTTGGGTGTGATGCTTTTGGGGATGTTTTGGGTCCTGGGAAGTCTGACTATTAGTAAGCTGGGTATGACCGGGGCACTCATGTTTTTGGCCCTTCCTATCGGTGTTGCCTTGATGATGTATCTATGGTCTTTCCCAAAAGCTGGGATTTGGCTGAGTCTGATTATGGGATTTTTGATTTCTGGAATTAGCCGATACATCAATGCCCCTTGGGGATTGTCTATAGATATCTTTCTCACGCTTTCTTTACTTATTGTCCTGATCAATAAAGCGATCCGCGTCCGATGGCAAAATGCGAATACGGATATCGTCATCTTCTCCTTGGTTTGGATGGGCTATCTCGTTCTGGAGATCTTCAATCCTGCCGGAAATGGATTTGAGGCTTGGTTTTATGCTATGCGGGGAATTGGATTCTATCAGGCTCTGGCTGTACCTATCGTTTACCTTCTATTTCGGGAAGAAAAAGATTTTCACACCTTTCTGAATCTCCTCATCCTGCTTTCTCTTTTGGGAACTGCATGGGGATTCAGACAACAGATTTTTGGAGTAGATGCTGCAGAATACCGCTGGCTGTGGGATGAAGAGCACCACGAGGAGCATGTGCTCCATGGGGTTTTGCGGGTATTTTCCTTCTATAGCGATGCAGGTCAGTTTGGCGCATCTCAAGCCATGATGGCACTCCTTACAGGCATTCTTGCCTTGGGCCCTTTTTCTTTGAAAAGAAGAATCCTCTACTGGATTTTGGCCATTGTCTTCTTTTTGGGATTTGCCATTTCAGGGACTCGGGGAGCACTGGCAGTTCCTCTTTTTGGAGGCTTGGCCTATCTGGTCACGACCAAAAATTTCAAAGTTCTCTTTGCCGGCCTGAGTGCCATGATCCTGGTTTTTGTCATTCTCAAATACACCTTTCTCTTCCAGGGAGTGGAGCAGGTGAGAAGGATGCGGACAGCTTTGGACCCCAACAACCGATCCCTGGAAGTCCGCCTGGAAAATCAGGTGACCTTCGGGCGATACCTTGCCGATAAGCCTTTTGGTGGTGGTATAGGTACTGCCGGATTCTGGGGAGCAAGATTCAATCCCAACTCCCTGATGGCCAATACTGCTACCGACAGCTGGTATGTCAAAATCTGGGCAGAAACCGGAATCGTTGGCCTGGCCATTCACCTGAGTTTCCTTGGCTTTGTCCTAGGCAAGGGAGGAGCGGTCTGTATGGGACTTACAGATCCCAAAAGAAAGTCCTACGCCATGGCGATTTATGCCTCCATAGTAGGTGTGATCTTCTCCAGCTACGGCAATCAGGTTTTTGGGCAGATGCCCACCGGAATGATCATGAATCTGGCCATCCCCTTTCTATTTCTTATTCCTACTTGGTACGAAAACAACACTAAAAAATGAATACTTTCCTAATCCTAATTCTCTCTTTGCCAATCGCCTACTTGACTGTGGCTTCCTTCTATCAGTTGGTGCTTGCATTGGCTTCCAGAAGATATAAAAGCCCTAAGTTGGGCAAAAAATCCAAAGGAAGAACACTAATCCTAGTCCCTGCCTATCGGGAAGACGCGGTTATTTTATCCTCAACCGAAGTCAATCTAAAACGCATACCCCAAGATAACAGCTGCGACTATCTGGTCCTGGCAGATCAGCTACAGGCTCAAACGGTAGCAAAACTGAGAGCTATGGGTGCTGAGGTACTCGAGGTCAAATTTGAAAAAAGTACCAAAGTAAAATCCCTCAAAGCTGGGATGGATTTCAAGGCGGGCAAAGGAGATTATTGGCATACCGTCATCCTAGACGCAGATAATATCCTGGACAGGAATTTTATTTCCACTGCTTTACAATATCGAGCCTTGGGCTATCGAGTACTACAGGGAGAACGATTGGCTTCCAACACCCGAAACGCCATGGAAATCCTCGACGGATTATCCGAGAAAGCCAATCAGGAATTGCTCTGCAAAGGTGCCAATCAATTGGGACTCTCCAGCAAGCTGACCGGATCAGCGATGGTACTGGATTTCGACTTGTTTAAGTTGGTATTGCGCATGCTCAAAGCCATAGGAGGATTTGACAAAGAAATGGAGCTGATCCTGACCGCAATGGGAGAGACCATCCAATACGCACCCGAACTTAAGGTTTGGGATGAGAAAGTAAGCAGCACACAAGCCTTTGCCAAGCAGCGAGGTAGATGGCTGGAAAGCCAGTATACTTTCCTGAGAAAGTCAATCCAACCTGCCACAAGGGGCTTATTCCGTGGAAATAAAGACTATTTCCACAAAAGCATCCAGCTCGCCCTGCCTCCTAGGGTTCTGGCCCCGGCCGCACTTTTGCTTTTCCTGGGAATTTCAATACTCTTGAGCTTCAACTTTCTGGTTGGGTTGGCTGGAGTATCCTTTGTGGCTCTGATGGCCTCCTACTTTATTGTCCTGCCCACAGGACTTTGGAAAAGGCATTTTACCCAAATTCTACTCGCTCTTCCCGGCTTGGTCCTGGCAGCAATCCAATCTCTGGGGTGGATGAAAAAATCAAAAAAAGAATTTCTCCACACAGCTCATCAATTCCAGAAATCATGATCACAGAAGGTATGCCTTGGCCAATATTGCTTCCATTGGCATTTATGTTCCTTCTATGGGGCATCGCATTGGGCAAAAAAGAGGCCGCAAAAAGTCTCCCCAGAAAAAGGGAAAAACCAAAGAAGAAAAAGCTATCGAAACCACTTATCGGCTAGGAACCCCCATCTATCGGAGGATCAACCCCAATCGGCTTAAACCTTCCATAAGGATCTCAAATTGCCCTTGTTTTGTATTCACATTTCGACATCATGAAAACGACACTTTCCATCCTGATCATTGTCAAATCCCTCCCATGGAGATTTAAGGGAGGCATACAGACCCATTCTTGGGACTTGGCAAGAGCTCTTCAAGCCAAAGGGCATCAGGTGACTATTCTCACAGGAGGAGCTTTCTTGAAAGGGCAAGTTCAAAATGACCATGAAGGGATTTCTGTTTTGGAAATACCTTTTTTTCCGGGCAGGTATCTTCCTGCAATATCTTTTCTGGCAGAAGAGCTTGCATTTAACCTTAGAGTGAAAAGCTGGGTGAAAAAAAATCACCAACGATATGACATCATTCATACCCAAGGCAGAAGTGGGTATCTGCTCTATCAGCTACCTCAAGTCCATCACAAACTCATCCAAACCATCCACGGACACACCGGAACAGAGGCTGCCTCTGACCTACATAATCTGAACGCAAAAATTCATTCCTTTTTTGCCCAAAAATGGGAAACTAAAACACTGTCCATAGCTCGCCGGACGATCGCGGTCAGCCAAGACCTGAAGCGGTCAGTAGAAAGAAGCCACCAAGTCGGCTCCGAGGCAATCTCCGTAATCCCTAACGGGGTAGGAGGTAATGAGTCTCATCCCAATTTACCCACTGAGAAAAGAGTAAAGAGATTTGTATTTGTAGGAAGGCTACATCCTGTAAAGGGGCTCGTCCCTCTGATCAAAGAAATTGCAGAGGCTCCTCAGCCTCTATTTTTGGACATTATTGGGGAAGGCCCTCAATGGAAAGAATTGGAGGAATTGATCCTAGACCTAGGTCTTAGCCGTCAGGTAAGGATGCTGGGAGCTTATCCCAATGCTGCCATTCAGATGCTTTTGCCCCATTATCAGGGTCTGATACTTCCATCAGTCTATGAATCCCAGGGGATAGTACTTCTTGAAGCCAATCTGTGTGGAATTCCTGTAATTGCTTCAGATCTCCCCTCCATCCAGGAAAGCGTCCTGAACAGAAAAAACGGAATCCTCTGTCCAATAGACAGACCTGAAGAATTTATCAAGGCCATGGAATACCTTCAGGAAAATCCCCGAGAGGCCAAGAAAATGGGGCTCATGGGTCAATCTTGGGTGAAAGAAAACTTCAACTGGTCCAAAATAGCCGATCAGACCATCGATCTCTACCATCAATTGGCCAGCTGATGAAAAGGTCTGCATTGCAAAAAATCATTGGCGCTATGGGAGGGCAGAGTCTTTTTCTGCTGACCAATATGCTTTCCTTCCTGATAGTGGTAAAAATCTTCACTCCGGAAGAATTCGCTGCCTGGGGATTTTACCTAAGTCTGATGGCTCTGCTTGACGGTATTCGACAGGGACTGATTCAGAATGGACTTACCCGATTTTTAATCCAGTATCCCGATCAGGAAAAATCACTGATGGGCTCAGCATTAGCCCTTCATCTGATATTTATCGGTATTCTTTCGCTCTTGCTATTTGTTTTCGCAGCACCGATTAGCACATTTTGGAATTTGCCCGAGATGGAAGCTCTTTTTCGGTATTCTTGGCTGACTCTTCTTGCTTCGGGCAGTCTTCAGACTTTCTACAGTCTTCTTTTTGCCAAAGGGAAAAGCCGGGTGTATTTCATTTTCAATCTAGCCTACCTAGTCGGCATCGGGATGGTGCTTTTGGTACTACTCAGTCTGGGAAAACCTGGTTTGCTAGAATTGCTGTGGGGACAAAATGCCATCTCCTTGCTTCTTCTGGCGATAGGATTGAGGCTGAGCAATTGGTTTCAATGGGGACTTCCTACACTTCCATGGATGAGAAAACTCCTGGCTTTTGGCAAGCATGTGGCGGGAACCAATGCTTTTTCTCTCCTCTTTCAGAAGGCTGATCTTTGGATGATTGGGTTTTTGCTGGATGCCAAATCTGTGGCCCTCTTTCTTCTGGCCACCAAAATAATCCAGTATATCGATCTTCCTCTGACTTCACTGAGTCAAATGCTTTATCCCCGATTTGCTGCCACTGGTCGAAGCCAGAATACCAACGAACTGAATTTGGAAATGGCCCGGGGTATCCTCCTTTTATTTGTACTCATTCTTCCGGGCGTACTTCTGGTATTGATCTTTTCAGAAACTCTGATTTTGATCCTCAGTACAGAAGAATACCTCGAAGCAGCACCTTTGATTATTCTCCTGGGGCTGGCCAGTTTAGCCAAACCTTGGGGAAGAGTCTTCGGAATGGCTCTGGATGCCATGGGGAAGCCTCAGATCAATATGCACATGCTCGCTTTCAGCCTGGTCGTGAATGTAGCTGCAAATGCACTTTTCATTCCAATCTATGGAGTAGGAGGGGCAGCCTTCGCCACCAGCTTGAGTACGGTACTGACCATAGGTTTAGGTCAGGTCAAAATCAGAAAATACTTGGAAATACTTCCATTTGACCAACAACTTGCGCTCATCAAGAGCATCATCACTAAAAATCTCAATCTAAAAACGCCATGAATTTAACTTTCGGATTAGCTCAGGTTCACACCTCCGCTCGAATGAAAAACAACCCCACGCTGGCGATGCTTTTCCATCAGATTTTCGGGTATACCAACCTTGGGAATTACGCCAGGTTTACCATTTTCAAAAAACTGATTAAAAATATCCCTCTCCCAGAGCAGGCGAAAATTCTGGATCTGGGTACAGGATATGGAGAGTATGCCATCAGCCTGGCAGGTGCCATGCCCAAGGCAAAAGTATATGCTTTGGATATTGATCCTGAACGGATCTTAACCCTGCGCACTGCACTGGAAAAAAGCCAAATCGACAACATCACCACCTACTGTCAAAAAATAGAAACCACATTCTTGCCAGAATTGGACTTTGTTTTTGCCATCGACGTGTTCGAACATATTTCTCCTGAAGAAATGCCTTTTACCTCAGTTCATCAAAGGCTCAAGGAAGGAGGGCATTTTTTGGTCAAAATTCCAAATGTCACCCAAAGGACTATTTTCCCGGCTGGATGGTTTGAGGAGCATCAAGACTGGCTCGATGAGGAGCATGTAGGACAAGTGTATGACTTGGCAGGCCTGAAAGAAAGATTTGAAGTGGAGGGATTCGAAATTGTCCATGCCTCTTATTCGGATGGATATCTTTCCCGATTGGGCTGGGAATTAGCCTATCTGGGCAAAAAACAAGGCACTTTGGGCCAATTACTCAGCTTGCCTTTGGCAAAAGGGCTGGTTCACTTAGACCGGGTTTTTCACCGAAACAATTGGGGAAACGCGATTCAGGTCATTGGCAGAAAAAAATCCTCATGAACACGCCAAAGGTAAGTATCATTACGGTCAACTATAAGCAGAAAGAAGTGACTGCGGACCTACTCCGCAGCATCCTTCTTTCAGGGTATCCCAATCTGGAGGTCATCTTGGTGGACAATGAGTCGGATGGATCAGATGAAACATTCTACTGTAGCCATTATCCCGGTCTTAGGTATTTATATTCTCCTGAGAATGTAGGATTTGCCGGAGGAAATAATTTGGGAATCCAGGCCTCTAACGGGGAATATCTTTTTTTTCTGAACAACGACACCGAAATCTCCTCCGGTTTGATTGAACATTTATTGGAGGGGTTTGCTGATCATCAGGTTGGAGCTGTATCACCCGTGATCCGGTATGCAGAAAATCCTACCCGAATCCAATTTGCCGGATACACGGCTATTCATCCTTTGACCGGGAGAAACAGTCCCCTGAGACAGCTACCTACCGAATCCTGGTCCGAATCGCCCTATTTTCATGGAGCGGCAGTATTAATATCAAGAAAAGTAATCGAACAGGCCGGGGTCATGCCAGAGGAGTATTTTCTCTACTATGAAGAGTTGGACTGGTCAGAAAAAATACGGAAAAACGGGTTTCAGATTTTGGTCGCCAGAGAGGTGTCTATCATCCACAAAGAATCCATCAGCACCGGAAAAAACAGCCCGCTGAAGGTTTATTACCAGACTAGAAACAGGATTCGTTTTATGAAAGAAAACTCTTCCCTTTATGGCCTATTCCTGAGCTTTTTTCTCCTGGTAAGTTTTCCGAAAAATCTCCTCAGACTCCCTGAAAAGCATAGAAATGCGTTCTGGCTGGGCTGTAAAGACGCCCTGGTCCGAAAGCAGTTTGGCTGGAAAAATCCGGTCTATTTTCGGGCTTGATCTTCATTTGTCGACCTCTGACGCTATTCATCCCTCCCAAACGGTCACTGAGCGATTTAGGAATAGAAGCACCCGATCCTGGGATAATTTTGAACCTATCAAACCAAACGAACTATGGAACTTCTATTTTGGATCGCAGTAAGTATTGTCCTGTTTACCTTTTTGGGATATGGATTGGTCATCAGTGTTTTGGCTGCCTTGGGAAAAAAGAAAATAAATTATCCCCAGCTCGATGACGAAGATCTTCCTGAAGTGACACTCATTGTAGCCTGCTACAATGAGGAAGAAATCCTCCGGGATAAAGTCGCCAATTGCCTTAATCTGAATTACCCCAAAGAAAGACTTACGGTACTTTTTGTCACGGATGGAAGTATAGATGGCTCGGTAGAATTATTACAGAGCTATTCCGGAGTAGAGGTTAGCCATTCTAATTCAAGAAAAGGTAAAATTGCAGCGATCAATCGAATTATGCCGGGAATCACTACCCCGATCAGCATATTTACTGATGCGAATGTGATGCTGAATCCCGAGGCAATTCGAGCATTGGTTCACCCATTCCAATCCAATCTGGTGGCGGCTGTTTCTGGTGAAAAAGTGGTGCTTTCCCAGTCCAAAGACGGGGCAAGCTCTTCAGGGGAGGGTTTTTACTGGAAATATGAATCCTTCCTGAAAAGAAAAGATGCTCAATGGAATACCTTGGTAGGGTCTGCCGGGGAGCTTTTGGCCATCCGGACACATCAGTATCATGCCCCTGAGGAAGACACCGTCATCGAGGATTTTGTAATGACTGTGCGTCTGGCCGCCCAAGGATATCAGGTGGGATACACCCCGGAAGCAATGGCTGTAGAAACCGGTTCGGCCAATATTGAAGAAGAACAGAAGAGAAAGGTCAGAATCAGTGCTGGAGGTCTTCAGGCGATTTCTCGACTTCCGGAGGCCTGGAACTGGAGAAAGCATCCCGGATTGACCTTCCAATACCTTTCTCATCGGGTCCTGCGCTGGACAGCGATGCCTGTGGCTTTGGTTATTGCCATTTTCACCAATTTATTTCTGGCTGACCAGCATTGGTTTTATGGATTCGCTGCCTTGGGTCAGTTGATATTCTATGGTTTGGCAAGTCTTGGATATCTGATGAGAAACAGAGCCATTCGAGTCAAATTCCTCCACATTCCTTTCTACTTTGTATTCATGCACGTTTGTGTCGTGCTGGGCTGGATTAGGTATTTTAGAGGAAAACAGGCCGTGACTTGGGAAAAAGCCCAACGGGCAAGTCCAACTTGGGTGGTTCAGGACTAAAGTAAATTGAGGCGGGAGATCAGAATATCCTTATTCGCCCGGGAGATAGGAATCACCTTATCGTCGATCAGCAGATTGGATTCTTCGATATCAACGATTTTGGAAATATTGACGACAAAGGACCGGTGAACCTTTTGAAAATTAAAGCTCTCCAGTCTATCCTGAACTTTTTTAATGGTGGTGTGGACGATGTAGCCTTTTGTTTTTGTTTTGAAAAGCGCGTAGTCCCCTTTTGCCTCTATGTAAAGTATCTCCTCAATCTTGACCTTGACCAGTTTGCTGTCCACCTTCAAAAACAAACTATTGTCAATGATTTTGGACATGTTGGCATTTGCTTTTTCAGCTTTTTTCAGCCGATCAAAGCTCGCCTTGGCAATCTGAATAGCAGCATTGACCTCTTTGACTCCGTAGGGCTTGACCAAGTACCCAAAAGGACCCATTTCCCTTGCTCTGGATATGGTCGCATTATCGGCATAGGCCGTGGTAAAAATAAACGGAATGTCAAACTGATCCCGGATCAATTCAGCCAACTCCACCCCATCAATATCTCCGGCAATCTGAATATCCAATAGCGCCAAGTCAGGGGAGTGGTTATTGCACAGGTCAATGGCATCATTGGCATTGTCAGCTATACCTACCACTTCATGCTCTAACAGACCAAGGATATCTTTCACACTTTGAGAAATCAAGTGGTCATCTTCTACAATCAGAATTTTCATTGGATAAAGACAAGGTAAAAACGAATGAAAATAGGCAGAAAATTTAATTATGCCATAGGCATAATCAAGATAAACTCCGATCCCTGATTTGTATCACTTTCCACCGAAATGGTCCCCCCGTGCATAAGGACAAACTCCCTTACGATCGAAAGCCCTAAACCTGTCCCCTGGATGTTCTTTACATTAGTGGCCCTGTAAAATGAAGAAAAAAGTCCCTTTTGATCCTTTTTGGGAATCCCGATACCGAAATCCTTCACCGAAATCCGGATTTGTGACAATTGATCAAAGGAAAAAGTAAGGATGGGGTTGGGTTTGCCTTCAGAATATTTCAGCGCGTTTGAAAGCAAATTACCCAAAATATGATCCATCAGCGTGGCATCTACAGGAACAGTTTTTTTGACCCCGATGATTTTCAATTCTATGGTGCGACCGTCAGCTCTCCCCGTAGTGATTCTTTGAATCAGTTGCTGGGCCAAAGCCACCAAATCCACCGGCTTTTTGGAAATCTCTACTTTACCTGCTTCAATTTTACCCAAGAGAAGCATGTCATTCATCAAAGAGGTGACTCGAGAAATTTCAGAAGATATTCTTCCTAAATAAGTTCCAAATGAAGGCAACAATTCGGGGAATTTGGCTTCAAGGGAATACTCTATCAGATCTACATTTTGCTTGATTGTGGTTAATGGAGTTCTGAATTCATGAGAGGTCATTGCGACAAAGCGAGATTTGAGTTCATTGAGCTCTCTTTCTTTGGCCAGAGATTTTTCCATCTCATCCTGAGAATTTTTTTGAAAGGTGATATCCCTGGCGAAGGCTGTAAAAGAATGGACCCCGTTGGTAATCATGGGAATGATCGATAACTCGATGGGAAACTCATGGCCTGACTTGTGCATGGCAGTAATCTCAATACGCTGATTGAGTACCGGTCCTACTCCTGTGGCCATGTAGTGCCTCATTCCTTCAAAATGTGCCTTGCGGTGCTGCGTGGGAATGATGTTTTCAGTCAGGTGATGACCCATTACCTCTTCCTGAGACCAGCCAAAAATCTGGGTAGCGCGAGGATTCCAGCCTGTGATTTTCCCCTCAGCATCAATGGTGATAATCGCATCCAAGGCAGAATTGATGACAGTCTTGAGTCTGTTTTCACTTTCTCTCAGTTCTTTTTCTGCCTTTTCCTGCCTTCTCTTTGATTTGGCACTTTTCAATCTCCCTGCTGCCAGATTCGCGATAATAGTGAGCGTTTTCAGATGCTTTTCATTGAAAAAATCCTCTTCAGGATGCTCCGAATCGATAACCCCGATCACTCTGTTTTCAAAGACAATAGGAACGGTGATTTCAGATAGCCTCACTTCATCATCAGCAATATAGCGTGGGTCCTTTAATGTATTGGGAATGATCTCTGCCAGGCCAGTCATCGCCACAGACCCCACTACGCCTTTGCCTAAAGGAACTTCTATTGGATCTTTGATTTTTCTCTCTCCCGCATCTTTGGGACCAAAAGCCGCCAATTGCTCCAAGCACCCCTTTTCCTCATTTAATACATAAATTACGCAGTCAATAAAGCCAAACTTATTAATCAAATTCTCGGCGATTTCCCATGAAATAGATTGAATATCTTCTTGTTCGAGAAGTTGGGTAACAAAGGAATTGATGGAAGACAAAAATTCCTGACTTTCTTCCAGCTTTTGGTTTTGGGAGAGGAGTTCTTCCTGCTGCTCGAAAAGGGTTTGCGTATTTTCGGCTGAGGTAAGGACATATCCTACATATCGGGCAAAAAGGCTGAAAAACTGAAGATCGTATTCTGAAAAATTTTTCCTTGTCCCTCCAATACAGCCCAAAAGTATGGCCCCGTATTTTTTATTATTTACATAGATGGGCATGCTGAGCATACAATTCAGCCCAATCCTCTGGATGGTGGAGTAATCCGCATACTCAGAATTGGCCAAATCCGGTATCGCGATCAATCGGTCTTCCAAAAACGCCAAGCCTGACACGGAGCCATGTAAGGGAAGTTTTTTTTGAAATTCTTCAGGGACACCTACATTAAACAAATTCTCAATGACGATCAAATCTTCACCGACGGCCTTTACCACACCTCCCATCGGCATTTCGAAGTATTTCGATACTATCTCAAGTCCAGTTCTAAGCTGCTGTTGGAGGGTCAGTGAATTATCAGAGGTGATTTTATTAAGATCTTCAAGTCCACCTGTGTATCTATCCAGATCAGCTTTGACCTGTTGAAGCTCCATTTCGTTTCTCTTTCGCTCAGTGATATCCACATGGACACCGATAGATCCTGTCCTCTTTCCTGTGATATCATAAGTCGGAGCACCGGAGATCAATCCAAAAAATGAGGTTCCGTCTTTTCGGATGATTTCAACCTCATAGGCACTAGCCTTCCCTTTTTCCCTTAGCTTGTGCTGCTCCTCGATTTTTTCTTTCGTCTGAGCTCTCACCAAAAGGTCCGAGGCGATATTTCCCAGTAATTCCTCTTTGGAAAAACCCGTAATTCGGGTCATGGTATCATTCACGTACAGAATACGCTCATCCAAATCCACCTCCATGAGTCCAAATTGAAGATTCTCGAGAATTCCCCGGTATTTCTCCTCAGAGAGCTTTAACCCATACTCGAGATTATGCCTTTCGGTTCGGATTCTGGCTACGACTATTGCCCCTTTGAGTACATCATTCCGATAATTAAGCTGTACCTTTTGACCAACCCATTCGGTTCTTCCATCTTTGGTAAGGACCGGAAACTCAAGGTAAGATGACTTCTCTTTTGCCTCGATCTGATAAGAATAGAACAGGGCTACATTTTCCCTGTAATCCTCTCTGATCAGCTCATGGAAGTGTTTGGATAGGAGCTCGCTTATCGTGTACCCCAAAATTTCTACGGCCTTCCTATTTACAAATGTGAAATACCCCGACGGATCGATTTCATAAATAATGTCCTGAGCCTCTTCTACAATTACACGATAGCGATCTATCGAGAAGCTTGGAAAATCTTCCTCTTTATTCACGTAAAATTGATGGGTTAAAGGAAACTTCTTTTCCAAAATATAGGGCATTGTTAATTCAGCCCAAAGGAATTGAAGTTTAGATAAATGAAATCTTTTTTTCGATGAATGAACAGAATCCTTCGACGAATGAAAAAATCACTTAAAACCCAGGAATGGAAATCCCATTGACCCTTCGGTATAGATTCAGGGCATACTTATCCGTCATCCCTGCCACAAAATCCACTAAAGCTCTCAGCAGGGGATAAGGATTCACCTCAGCTCCCCAGCCTTTCATCGGAAAATCCTCCGGAAGAAGTCTTAGGATGCTTTTGTCCTGACCGGAAAATGCCTCCGGTTGATAAAAGTGGTGATAAAGCGCTCTGGAAAAAACCGTTAACAGCCCCTCCAAAACCTGAAAACCTGCCGCTTCCTTTTCCAAGACTACCTTAGATCGGTAGATTTTCTGTATCGACACTCGGGAAATTTCTCCCAAAGCCTTGGCCGAGGGGATCATATCCGTAAGGGCTTTGTCAAAGGTGCCTTTACGCATGTTTTCCTCATATTGAGCAAACACCTCCACCGTTTCCTGAATCAATTTCCCGATAGCTAATGCCCGTAAAGCCCCCAAATTCTGGTTTATTGAGCGATCCTTGAGCTTTTCCGGATCAAAAAGATCTCCTAGGATAGGCTTTAGCAGGTCTACAGTTTCTTCAAAATCCACCAAGCCCATCGTGCACCCATCCTCCAGATCGATGATGCTGTAGCAGATATCATCTGCTGCCTCCACCAAAAAGGCCAAGGGATGCCGCACCCAAGAATCGCTGCTCAGCTTTTCTATACCCAAGACATCGGTCATCTGCTCAAAATCAACCAGCTGATTGATGAAAAAACCATACTTCTTTTGACTTTTTCTGGCGATATCCCGCTGCGTAATCAGGCTTGGCCTTGGGTATTTGGTAAAGGCAGCCAGGGTGGCATAGGTCAATTTTAACCCTGACTCCTTAGATACCAGCATTCGGAAACCTTGGGCATTTCCTTCAAAATTGATCAAGTCTGCCCATTGATCTATTCGGACATGCCTCTCCCAGCATTTTCCGTCGGGATGGAGGCGAAAGAAATCCGAAATGGCCTCTTCTCCTGCATGACCAAAGGGCGGATTTCCTATATCGTGAGTCAATGCCGCCGCCGCTACTATGGCTCCTATATCAGAAGAGTCAATACCCAGGGATTGAAGATTTGGAAATTTATTGATCAGAATCTCTCCGGCTCCTTTCCCAAGGGACCTCCCCACACTGGATACCTCCAGACTATGGGTCAATCGCGTATGGACAAAAGCCTGATCAGGAAGAGGAAAAACCTGGGTTTTATCCTGAAGATTGCGGAATGGGGCGGAAAAAATAATCCGGTCATAGTCGATTTCAAATTCACTCCGGCCGGCATTGGTATTGATTTTCAAAGGACTGTCTCCAAATCGCCCTTTTGCCAAAAGTCTTTCCCATTTCATCATGCCCAAAAATAGAAACACCAATCCAAAAAAAGCCAATTTCAAGGATAATTGACTGAGCTTTTGAAGGACCATACTCCAAAAACTATTCGGGAATGAATCAATTAGACTAACTTTACCCCGTGAAGTACTTCAATAATATTCTCAGCTTTTTTTTCTGTCTCCTTCTGGGTTTTAGTTGCACAAGCCCAGACGAAAGTCCAAAAGCATTGGTCAATATCTTTTTGGTGGATGCACCTGCCCAATGGGATTCGGTCGTGGTAGAACTGCGGGGAGTGGAGATTGAATTTGTCCCATCGGGCAGAGAAGGGCAGGTCGAATCCATGTTCCTTCCTTACGAACCCGGCAATAAGCAGGTCAACGTTTCTCTGTTGGTGGGCGGTGATATTCTGCCTATTTCCCGAAGGGAGTTTCAGATTGGAAATATCACCAAAGCCACATTGAGGCTTGGGGAAAATAACTTCCTTTATCAGGGAGAAAGGGGATATCCGCTTAGACTTCCCAATGGTCAAACCGATTTCTCAGGAGACCTGTCGATCCGACTGGAACCTGGCATATCCTACGATGTGATTATTGATTTTGACTTGGAAAAATCAATCAAAACGACCCAAACAAACCCCTTGGCATTTTCTTTTCAACCCACTTTGGATATTTACTCAGGAATTGGCTTGGGAACTGTCCAAGGCAGCATTTCCCCAACTACCCTCCAGCCTGCGATCTATGCCATAAGGGATAGCGACTCTCTGAGTACGCATATGAATGCGAGTGGAACATATGTATTCCGTTTGGAACCTGGCTCCTATACGCTATTTATCGATCCTAAGGATGAAGCCTATGTGGCCGACACCCTACTGAATGTACAAGTGACTGAAGGACAGCGCACCACTGCAGACCGGGTCACACTCAGCAGAAGATAGTCATGCGAAAAGAAGACTACATGCGGCGTGCCTTAGAACTGGCCGAAAATGGAAGTGGATATGTCAGTCCCAATCCCAAAGTCGGCTGCGTGATCGTGCATCAGGACGAGATCATTGGAGAAGGATGGCATCAGCACTATGGGGGCCCCCATGCGGAAGTAAATGCAGTAGATTCGGTTAAATTCCAGGATTTACTTCCAGAATCCACGGTCTATGTCAGTCTGGAGCCTTGTGCACATTGGGGCAAAACCCCTCCCTGCGCCAATCTTTTGGTAGAGAAAAAGGTCAAAAAAGTAGTTATCGCAGCCACGGATTCCAACCCTCTGGTAGGAGGAAAAGGAATTGACATCCTGAAAAATGCAGGAATTGAGGTGGAGACAGGAGTGCTTGAAAAAGAAGCCAGATGGCAAAACCGGCGATTTTTCACCCAAATTGAGAAAAATCGTCCCTATGTGATTCTCAAATGGGCACAGACTCATGATGGTTTTGTAGCCCGACCCAACTTCGATTCCAAGTGGATCAGCAATTCTCAAAGTAGACAACTCGTCCATCAATGGAGAGCCGAAGAGGATGCGATTTTGGTAGGGAAAAATACGGCCCGCTATGATAATCCCTCCCTGAATGTACGGGATTGGGTGGGCAAAAATCCCATCCGAATCGTTATTGACTCTCAATTGGAGCTATCTTCTGACCTCAACCTATTTGACCGGACTATCCAAACCTTGGTTTTCAACACGGTTTTGGAAAAAAAAGAGGAAAATCTGGAGTGGATCCAAATGGAAAAAATCACCCCAAAGAGCATTTTGGAATCATTAAATCATCGAAAAATTCAAAGCTTGATTGTCGAGGGCGGCAGTCAAGTCCTGAATCAGTTCATTCAATCCGAGCTCTGGGATGAATGCAGGGTTTTTACCTCTCCTACCCAGTTTGAAGGAGGAATTCCTGCTCCCAAATTGAACCAAAATTCATCTGAAACCCTTTTCATCGGCACAGACCAACTTGATATCTATTACCATGGCTGAATCTCTATTTCTTCCTGAAGCAGCTACCAAAGCTGAGAAATACGAATCCCTTATTCCGCAGATTGAGGCGTTGATCTCCGGTGAGCCCGATCTCTATGCCAATCTGGCCAACATGGCTTCGGCTCTTCGGGAGGCATTTGGGTTTTTCTGGGTCGGTTTTTATCTGGTCAAAGGAGATCAATTGGTCCTCGGCCCGTTTCAGGGGCCGATTGCCTGCACTCGGATCAATTTTGGAAAAGGGGTTTGCGGAACAGCCTGGAAAGAAAAGAAAACCCAACTGGTCCCGGATGTGGATGCCTTCCCTGGGCATATTGCCTGCAGTTCTGCATCCAAATCAGAAATAGTGGTTCCAGTATTCAAAGAACAAGAAGTAGCAATGGTTTTGGATGTGGATAGCGATCAGCTGGCAGACTTTGACGAGATCGACCAAAAGTACCTGGAAGAATTGATGGTGATTTTGGGAAAGAGCTTGTAAGCAGGAGACAAATTCTTAACTTATTGGTATATAATTACATATATGCCAAAGATTTTCGAATACTTCGGAATTATACTTTTCTTTTACTCTAATGAGCATGAACCCATTCATGTCCATGCTAAAAAAGGAGAATTTGAATCCAAAGCTGAGTTCGAGATTATAGAAGGGCAAATTGAAAAGATAACTATTAGTTCGGTTTTCGGAAAAAGGCCCTTGAAAAACAATGATTTAAAACATTTCCAGGAATTTTTGGATAAGTTTGGTTTAAAAATCGTTGAAAAGTGGGTAGACTATTTTATATACCATAAGAGGGTCGAGTTTGAAAAAATAAATTCAAAACTAAAGTGATAATTCAGGTTGATAAATATCAGGAAGACAATCCCATTATCGAGGTAATTCTGGCCACATGGATTGCTGATTATGTATTGGAAATAAAATTTAGTGATGGGAAAACAAATAAGGTTGATTTTAAAAAGTTTCTTAGTAATTCATCTCATCCCGAAATCAGAAAATATCTCAACCAAGACTATTTCAAATTATTTAAGATTAAAGATGGAAATTTGATCTGGAATGATTATGAAATGATTTTTCCAATCGAAGACCTCTATTCAGGAGTGATTCTATGAAATTACAAAGGATCTGACCACTTCCAGAGTCTTTTCCTTCGCTTCAATCATCCCCATATGGCCTACTCCTTCCAGTTCGACATACTGGGTAAAAGCCTCTTTTTGTTTTCTGCTTACTTCAATTTTTACTGCACCGTCTTCGGTTCCTGCTATCAGTAACTTTGGACCTGAAAAATTCTTGAGCACTTCCAGTCGATCCTTCCGGTCCCTCATCGCTCGGGAATAGCCAATCAATCCCTCGAGACTGGACCTTTTGGCATCTTCAATTGCATTCTGGATTTCAGGGGCCAGCTCTTCTCTTCTGGCTTCAGGAAAAAGTGGGGGCACAAAGGAGGTGACAAACTTTTCTACCCCATTCTTTTTGAGAAAAGTGACTGTCCGGTTTCTCATTTCTTTTTTCTCCTCATCATCGGCAAAAGCCGTAGAGTGAAATAATCCCAGAGCTTTGATTTTATTTCCCATAAGCTCGAGCAAAGCTAAGGCAACATAGCCGCCCAAAGAATGGCCTATAACAATTGGATTTTGAACCTTTTGTTCATCCATCCATTCCTCCAACTGTACCGCTACTTCTTCCAAAGTGATCCGATCTCTTTCAATTGGAGAATCTCCAAAACCCGGCAGATCAGGACAGATCACCCGAAAATCAGAGGAAAGAGCTTCCGCAAAAGGAATCCACATGTTTCCGCTTTCGCAAAAACCATGGATGAGGACGACCGGTTTACCCTGTCCCTTTTCAAAAAAATGGATCATAATGCTTGTGATTAGGCAATCTGCACCTCTGCTAAAGCGCGAACAGCTTCAGCTATCCCTTCTGGGTCAAATCCGCATTCTCTGTGAAGCTCAATCTGCTCTCCGTGCTCAATGATAGCATCCGGAATACCCAAGCGCTTCACTTGCGCATAGTAACCGTGGTCCATCATCCATTCCAGAACTGCGGATCCAAAGCCTCCCATCAGAGCCCCATCCTCAATAGTGATTACTTTTTTGAATTTCCCAAAGACTTCATGAAGCAATTCCTCATCGAGTGGCTTGACAAATCGCATATCATAATGCGCAGGATTCAACCCTTCTTTGGCCAATGCCTGACAGGCTTCTACCGCATAATTACCGATATGTCCGATAGACAAAATAGCCACATCTTCTCCTTCTTTGACGATTCTGCCTTGTCCAACCGGAATTTCCCGCATTGGAGTTTTCCACTCAGGCATGACTCCGTTTCCTCGAGGATAACGAATAGAGAAAGGACCGCCAAACTGGGTAGCGGTATACATCAGGTTTCTCAACTCTTCCTCATTCATTGGAGCAGAAACCACCAAATTGGGAACGCAGCGGAAGTAGGCAATATCATAGGCCCCATGGTGAGTAGGTCCATCTGCTCCGGCAAATCCAGCTCTGTCAAGACAGAAAACTACCGGTAGGTTTTGCAAGCAGACATCATGAATGACTTGGTCATAAGCCCGCTGCATAAAAGAGGAGTAGATATTGCAAAAAGGAACCAAGCCCTGAGTAGCCAATCCTGCGGAAAAAGTAACTGCATGCTGCTCTGCGATCCCCACGTCAAATGCCCGGTCAGGCATCGCTTTCATCATAATGTTGAGCGAAGAACCGGAAGGCATGGCAGGAGTTACTCCCATAATTCGAGAATCTTTTTCTGCCAATTCCACGATTGTATGTCCAAAGACGTCTTGGTATTTGGGCGCCTGAGGAGAAGTGGGCACTTTCTTGAAAATCTCGCCGGTAACCTTATCGAAGGTCCCTGGAGCATGCCAAGTTGTTTTATTTCCTTTTTCGGCAGGCTCGTAGCCTTTACCTTTTACAGTCACACAGTGGAGAATCTTCGGACCGGGAATATCCTTCAAGTCTCTCAGAATTTCCACCAAATGATCTACATCGTGTCCATCTACCGGGCCGAAGTAGCGGAGATTAAGTGATTCAAAAAGATTGCTCTGCTTGAGTACGGCAGACTTAATCGCTCCCTCCACTTTGGAAATCACTTCCTGGGCACTGCTTCCAAACTTGCTCAGCTTACCCAACATTTTCCATACTTCATCCTTCACCTTGTTGTAGGTGTGTGAGGTAGTGATATCCGTCAAATAATCTTTCAGCGCACCGACATTGGGGTCGATGGACATGCAGTTGTCATTGAGGATAATCAGCAGATTAGTATCACTTACACCGGCATGGTTCATCGCCTCAAAAGCCATCCCCCCTGTCATCGAACCATCACCGATGACGGCTACATGCTGAATGTCTGAGTTCTTGTACTTGGAGGCAACTGCCATTCCCAAAGCTGCGGAAATGGAAGTGCTGGAATGTCCTACACCGAAAGTATCAAATTCACTTTCTTTCCTTTTGGGGAAGCCTGATAGACCTCCGTAGACTCTATTGGTATGAAATTGATCTCTTCGACCTGTCAAAATTTTGTGGCCATAGGCTTGATGTCCCACATCCCAAACCAACTGATCTTCAGGCGTATTCAACACATAATGCAAAGCTACGGTAAGCTCTACTACCCCTAAACTGGCACCAAAGTGCCCTCCATAAACGGAGACATTATCAACGATAAACTGACGGAGCTCATCGCAAATCTGAACCAAGTTGTCTTTCGAAAATTTCTTTAAGTCCGCTGGGGAATTGATTTGGGAAAGAAGAGGTCCGGGTGATATAGACATGGTTGGGTGAGTTTCTTTTAGAGTGAAACAACTTACAAGCCAAAGAGTTTGTTTACCAGAAAGTTTCGAATGCGTAATTTAATCCTAAGCGCATTATTCCTCTGAGCTCCAATTATTTTATCTGAATTGAATATCTTTGGCTACAAGGAGGCAAAATTAACCCAAATATTTAAATATCCGGTGAGTTTCGAGATCAAATTACCCCTATTCGAAGGCCCGTTCGACCTCATGCTTTTTTTCATTGAGCGGGACGAATTGGATATTTATGATATTCCTATCTCGAAGATTACCAATGACTTTCTGGATTACATCCATCATCTGGAAAAAATGGAAATCGAAGTGGCCAGTGAGTTTATCCTCTTTGCAGCTACCTTGATGAAAATCAAATCCAGAATGCTTTTGCCGAGGCCTGACCTTAACGAACACGGAGAGGAAATAGACCCCCGGGAGGAATTGGTCAGGAACCTTTTGGAATATAAAAAGTACAAATCCGTGGTAGCCGATCTATCTGACATGGAGTCGGAATGGATGGCTAAAGAAAAAAGAGGGAATCTCCTAAAAGAACTCCAATCACTCAGCAAAGTAGAGGATGTGGATGCGGAAATGCAGCACGTGGATCTCTATAAATTACTCAAAGTATTTCAAAAATGCATGGCAAAAATGGCGTCGAGAACTGAGGAAACCAAGCATACGGTGATCCAGTACCCTTACACCATCGAACAGCAAAAAAATTTCGTTTTGGAAAAAACCAGCTTTAAAAAACAAGTCCCTTTTACAGATTTCATTGAGTATAAACCTGAAAAGATTTTTGTGATTTACACCTTTCTGGCCATTCTTGAGCTACTTCAGCTTTCCCAGGTCACGATTATCATCGGGGAAGGATACAATAATTTTTGGGTGGAAAAGACTGAGCCTGTCGCTGCAGCCTGATTATGAAGCTGGATAACAAGAAAATCTTTCAAACGCTCAATCCAAACAAGGTTTGGGTTCCAGTCCTGATCGGACTAGGAATTGTTTTTGCCATGTTTTACATGGATCCCAGCGTCAATGCTTCCAATCTCAAGTCGGTTTTCGATGCCTCCTTGCCCTATATCCTTTTGGCTATTCTGGTTATCTTTTTCCGCGATCTTGGCTATGTGTATCGAATCCGGGAGATTACTGACCGACATCTCACCTGGACACGGGCGATCTATGTAATTATCCTTTGGGAATTCGCTTCGGCCGTCACACCCTCAGTAGTAGGGGGTACAGCTGTGGCAATTTTTATCTTGAACAAGGAAGGGATCAAAATGGGAAAAGCCATCGCCTATGTGATGGTAACCGCAATATTGGACAATCTCTTTTTTGTGATTGGAGCCCCGATTATTCTCTATTTGGCTCAGGGAAATATTTTCCCAGAAAGCAAACTTCTGGAATCTCAGCTGGGGGACAGCCTTCAGGCAATTTTCTGGCTGAGTTATGGCCTTTATGCCGGATACAGCTTGGTCATGGCAGCAGCCCTTTTCTATAAGCCAAGGGTCTTCAAATGGGTATTGATTAAGATTTTCTCTATCCGGTTCCTTCGCAAGTGGAAACATGATGCTCAGGAATACGGCAATCAAATCATTGAAGCTTCTCGCCAACTTGCCGGAAAGACTTACAAATATTGGTTGCCAATCATCGGGATTACCATATTTATCTGGTCCTCAAGATACCTTATGCTCAATGCATTGATTGGGGCATTTGTGGAGCTGGACCTTTTGGATCATGTGATAGTTTTTGCCCGGCAGGTGATCATGTGGATCGTAATGATGATCTCTCCGACTCCCGGTAGCAGCGGGACAGCAGAGTTTTTCTTCGGGCAGTTTTTCAGTCAGTTTTTGGGGGGTTACACTTTCGTAACCAGTATCTTATGGAGGCTTTTGTCCTATTACCCATATTTGATTTTGGGAGCCATTTTCCTTCCAAGGTGGGTAAGACAAGTCTTTTTCAAAAAGAAAAACAAAGTCCAAGACCAAGAAGAAGAGGAGGAGGAATAGATGATCCAAGCTCTGAAAGCAGAAGAAGTTCTAAAAATCACCGGAGGGAAACTACTGGGAGTCTCAGATGGGTCTGCGCTTAGCCAAATCAGTATTGACTCGAGGCAAATTCTCCAGCCGTCCCATACTCTTTTTGTTGCGCTGAGAGGAGCTAAGGCAGATGGAGCAAATTATATTCCCACGCTTATCCAACAGGGAGTAAGACACTTTTTAGTGCATGAGGACTATGCTCCTTCTAAGGAAATCCTTCATCAGGCAGCCTTCCTTCAGGTAAAAGACACCAAGGTTGCTCTTCAGCAACTGGCTGCTCATCAACGTTCCCTTTTCACGGCACCTGTATTGAGCATCACCGGAAGTAACGGCAAAACCATTACCAAAGAGTGGCTTGGACAGCTATTGAGTCAGCAATTCAGCGTAGCCAAAAGCCCAAAAAGCTACAATTCTCAAGTGGGTGTACCTCTGTCCATTTTTGGAATTCAGCCCTATCACCAAGTGGCTATCTTGGAGGCTGGAATTTCCAAATCCGGAGAAATGAGCCCCTTGGAAAAAATCATACGTCCGGATTTGGGAATTTTCACCAACATTGGAAGTGCACATGAAGAAGGCTTTTCCAGCCTACAGGAGAAAATCCGGGAAAAGCTTATCCTCTTTAAAGACGCCAAGTTTTTGATTTACTGCCGGGACCAAGAGCTGCTCTGTCAGGAGATAGAAAAAGAAGTGGACCCATCCAAATTGATCTCCTGGTCTAAGGAAAAAGCCGCTGATTTCAGAATTTCCTACAAAATAGGGGAAAGCAAAACTCGAGTTATACTGGTCAAAGAGGACCTTAGCACATTTACCTTTCAGGTTCCATTTACCGATCATGCCTCCTTGGAAAATGCCACTCATGCCCTAGTGGCTGCATTGACTTTGGCAGAAGACCCCAAATCCATTCAGCAGGGTTTGGATCAACTGCGCCAAGTGGATATGAGACTCACCCTAAAGCCCGGTATCAATGAGTGCCTGCTGATCGATGACACCTACAACAATGATCTGGCAGGATTGAAAGTGGCTTTGGAATTCATGAGTCAGCAGCGACCCAAGCGGCAAAAAGTGCTGATTCTTTCCGATCTTCTGCAGCAAGGCTCACCTGAAAAAATCTACGCGGAGGTCGCCGACCTCATCCGTTCATACCATATTGACAGAATATTGGCTGTGGGGCAAGAAATCAAAAGACTGAGTGAGACCTTTCCGAATCAAACGGAATGGTATCCAACTACCGAAAATCTGATCGAGTCACTTCAGATTTCTTCTTTTCAAAATGACCTGATTTTGGTCACAGGAGCCCGGGACTTTGCCTTGGAGAGAATAGTGAATCGTCTTCAGCAAAGGATTCATGGTACGACCTTGGAAATCAACCTCAATGCACTGACACACAACTTCAATTTCTACAAAAGACAGCTCAAGCCTGGAACCCGTGTCATGGTAATGGTAAAGGCCTTTGCCTACGGAGGCGGAGCCACAGAAATTGCCAATCACCTGCAGACCTTAGGTGCCGACTATCTTGCCGTCGCATTTACCGATGAGGGAGTCACGCTCAGAAATCAGGGAATTCGACTTCCCATCATGGTATTAAATCCTGTCGAGGAGTCATTTGAACTGCTTCGGGAATATCAGCTCGAGCCGGTAGTATTCAGCCCTGTTTTTTTCAAAAAATTGGGAATCTACGCTTCCAATCATAATATCCAAATTCCCATTCATTTGGATCTGGATACAGGAATGCATCGCTTGGGATTTGAAATCAAGCATATTCCTGAACTCAAAAATCTGATCGAGAGCTATCCCGAACTCCGGATAGCAAGTCTGTATACCCATCTGGTAGGAGCGGATGAGGAGGTTCACCATGAATTTTCCTTAAAGCAGCTCGATCAGTTCATGGAAATGAAGAAAGAGATAGAATCTGCTTTGACCTACCGCCCACTGATCCATGCCCTCAATTCAGCAGGAATCATACGCTATCCGGATTATCAAATGGATATGGTTAGACTGGGAATCGGGCTTTATGGGGTAGAAGTCACCGGAAAGCACCATCATGAGCTCAAGGCAGTCAGCACACTAAAAACAACCATCTCCCAAATCAAAACTCTCGCCCCGGGTTCTACCGTGGGATATTCAAGACGGGGCCAACTTCCTGAGGGAGGCACCATCGCTACCCTTGCCATCGGCTATGCAGATGGATTTGACAGGAGATTCTCCATGGGCAAAGGCTATGTATTAATCAGAGGCGAAAAGGCTCCGGTGATCGGAAATGTGTGCATGGATATGACCATGGTGGATATTTCCCAAATCCCTGAGGTCAGAGAAGGGGAGCAGGCTATTATTTATGGAGAAGGAATCCCCTTGAGGGACCTTGCCGACCGAATCGGAACTATTCCCTATGAATTGCTGACCAATATCAGCTCCCGGGTGAAGCGGGTTTATTATTTGGATTAGCATCTTTTTTCCTAAATTCCCTCATGTATCTGAACAAAAAACGTCTCGCCCACATCGTATTTGATTCAGATGACCGGGCATCCAAACTCTTCGATATTGTGCTTTTGGTACTGATTTTCGGATCGGTTACTGTCGCTATTTTGGATTCCGTTGGTTCCCTTCACGACGAATACGGGGAGTTATTTTATGTGCTGGAATTGGCCTTTACTTTTCTTTTCACCATTGAGTATGGGCTTCGAGTCTGGCTTACGAGCAAGACATTCAAGTATGTCACAAGCTTCTATGGATTGGTGGATTTATTGGCCATTCTTCCTGTTTACCTCAGCTTTTTTGTAGCCAATACACAACTCCTGTCGGTGGTTCGGGCCCTTCGTTTATTGAGAATAGTCCGGGTTTTGAAATTGGGAAGATATCTGGCGGAGGCCGATTTTATCGGGGATGCTCTACGGGCAAGTGCTGCCAAAATCCAGATGTTTCTTTTTTCGGTCCTGACCATCGTCCTGATTATGGGGACTTTGATGTTTGTCATCGAAGGACCGGAGCATGGATTTACCAGTATTCCGGTATCCATGTATTGGGCCATAGTGACTTTGACCACAGTTGGGTTTGGAGATATTACGCCTTCTACCCCATTAGGCCAGTTTGCCGCTTCTTTGATCATGCTTTTGGGCTATGCAATCATTGCTGTGCCCACTGGAATAGTCACCTCTGAGATGGCCAATCGAAAAAGAAAGAGTCATTATGAAAAATTGAAAACCTGCACCCATTGCGGGTTTGATGCCTTAGAGCCAGAGGATAATTATTGCCGAATCTGCGGGGAAAAGAAAATCTAAACTCTCCAAAAGTATTTTTTACTTAGATCCTGAGCGGAATAAATCCCTCCTTTCCCGCTGATCAAATAGGCCATCAGGCATGCCAAGCCCAGAAAAATCCCTGCCTCGTATCCAAATAGCTCCATACCCATCACCGTACAGGCCATTGGCGTATTGGTGGCACCGGAAAAAACTCCCACAAAACCACATCCGGCCAACAAAGCCAAAGGGAGAGGTATCCAGACTGAAAGTGCATTACCCAATGTTGCCCCAGTGAAAAACAGCGGCGTGACTTCACCTCCTTTAAATCCGGACCCCAAAGTCAATCCGGTCAAACCGATTTTTGCCAAAAAATCATACCAGGGCAAAGGTGTCTCAAATGCCTCTAAAATTCTCGGAATCCCCAAACCGATGTAGGCATAGGCATCAGTCAAATATACCAAGCCTGCCACCAATACTCCCCCCACCAAAGGACGGAGAGGAGGATAGGAAATGGCCTTATTGAACGCCGCTCCAACCCAATGCCCAGTTTCTGCAAAGAGCCTTCCTGCCAGCCCAAAGGCGATCCCGGCAACAAGTATCCACGAAAGATTGATTGGCGAATGAGAAGGCACCTCAGGAATAGAATAGGATGTATGTCCTACCCCCCAGGCCCACTCACAAATGACGTGGGCAACCCAGGCTGACCACAGGGCCGGAAAAACCGATCGAGGTCTGAATCTGCCAGAAAGCATCCACTCTAATGAAAATATAGCACCTGCCCAGGGAGTTCCAAACACAGAGGCAAAACCTCCCGCCACTCCGCAAATCAGGAGGATTCTTCGGTCCTCCGCATTCAAGGGGATCCATTTTTGGATTTGGTCTGCCAGAGACCCGCCCATTTGCACGGCGGTACCTTCTCGGCCGGCAGACCCTCCAAAGAGGTGGGTGAAAACTGTTCCAAAAAGAACCAAAAAGGTCATCCGCAGAGGGATAGGATTTTTGGTTTGGTAAAGCTCCTCCAAAAGAAGATTGTTCCCTTTGATGGAATTGGCCCCATAATGGTAATAAACATACCCGATACCGAATCCAGCCAAGGGCAACAAAGCCAAAAGCCATAGGTTTGCTTCACGGGTTTCAGTAGCCCAATCCAGCAAAACCAAAAAAATGGCTGAAGCTGAACCGGATAAAATGCCTACAAGCAAACCAAATCCCAACCATTGGAGTAGATATCGAACCAAAATCAAGAAGTAGATTGTAACTAGCGAAGAACAAAGAAAAGAATCGACTCAGAGATTTGGAATTAAATGACAATTATTAATCGCTCAAAACTGATCGGGAAAGTGTCGCGAATCCGTACATTTCAACCAATCCTTGGGTTTTGGGTTAAATAAAAAAATCAAGTATGAATCACATTCTCATTACTGGAGGTTCAGGCCTAGTTGGTCAGCAAATCACCCGGCTTTTGGAAAAAAAGGGCTATCAAGTGGCTTGGTTGAGCCGGTCTGCCCAAGGGCAAAAGAGTTTTTTGTGGGATGTGGAAAAAGGAAAAATCGATCCGGAAGCCCTGGAATGGGCGGATGCTGTAATCCACCTAGCCGGGGCTGGAGTAGCCGAAAAGCGCTGGACTCCGGAGCGGAAAAAACTGATTCTGGAATCCAGAACCCAAAGCACACAGCTGCTTTATTCTGCCATTGAAAAGGCAGATAACAAACCAAGCACATTTATTTCTGCCTCGGCGGTTGGCTATTATGGATTTAATACCGGGACAAAATTGGTAGATGAAAATAGTCCCGCCGGAGATGACTTCCTGGCCGAAGTAGTCATTGCTTGGGAGAATGAAGTCAAGAAAATGGAAAGTCTCCACCTGCGCACCGTCCTCCTGAGAATCGGGATTGTACTCGATGCCGAAGGGGGGGCTTTAGGAGAAATGCTTAAACCACCGGTGGCAGCCCCCTTGGGTTCGGGAGACCAATGGATGAGTTGGATTCACATTGAGGACTTGGCCAGAATGTTTGTTTTTGCTTTGGAAAAAACCACCCTTCAGGGGGTTTATAATGCAGTCAGTCCCAATCCTGCTACCAATCAGCAATTGACCCAAGAGGCGGCTTCCGCCAAAGGAAAGCCCTACTTGGGAATTGGGGTGCCGGGTTTTGCACTCAAATTGGTTTTGGGAGAAATGGCCGCCATGGTCTTGGGAGGTAATCGTGTGTCTTCGCAGAAAATCCAAAAGGCAGGATTCCAGTTTGAGTTTTTCGAGCTTTCGGCAGCTTTGAGGGATATTTTTCACGGGTAAATTATCCCTTTTTCCACAAGGCCCTTGTCTTAAAGCATGGGTCTGAAGCTTTTAGGGATATTTATATTCAGCCTTATTTATTCTTAAAAGCAAGAAAAATATATCCGCCCAAAATCCCTATAAGGCCTCCGCCCAACAGTACCGGGAAGAAAAATCCAAGCCTCATTGAGTTTTCAAATCCTGCCTGAATTTTTTTATAAACGAGAATGGAGGAGACTATAAGGATCAACAAACTTAGCCAACTCAACATTCTTGAGACAAGTCGATACTGCAGTTCTGCATTTTCGGGAGTGATTTCCACTGGGATATTCAGCACATGAGGGATACTTCTGAAAATACCCAAAAGCAAATAAAGGAAAACTCCCATGCCGGGAAGAATCCAAAGGCCATTTTTTGAACCGTATCCGTCCGGTTCTCCCTGAAGATTGAAATGAATGGGAATCGTATCCGGAATTTCCCAAAAATAAAGCAGGGGGTAAATGAGCAAAAATGCCAGAGTAATCCCATTCAGGATTTCCAAAACCCAATCCAGGGTTTTTCTCTCCAGTTTCAAAACAGGCCTATCCACCATGTGGGATTACATCCGTTTATTCCTCCCGATTGCAAACCAGAGAACCGTCCCAAGTAAGGGAAGCAAAAGGACGATCAAAATCCAAATCAGCTTATCATTTGAATTGGCAAATCGACTGGTCACCACATCGTAAATGGTGAAGCCGTAGACAAGAAATCCGAGTATTTTTAGCATAGCTTAGGCAAATTTTTTGGTTCCCGGACCCAATACCAAATAGGCAATCGGGCCAAAGCCTTGGGCAAAAAGAAGGATCACCACCCAAATCAATTTCATGTTTTGGTCTTTAAAATCAGACCGAATGACATCAATCAGGCAATACACCCAAAGAATAAAGTAGATCAGGGAAATCAGGAGAATTCCGATCAAAAAAAATCCTCCCATATTTTGTATAAAGGCTAATTCCATGCTTAATCTTTTGATGAATTGGAAATTTTTGAAAAATCAGGTTTAAATGTTCGTTTCACTTTGGTACTTCTGCTCATACTTAGGTAGAGGAATGCCCCGATGATCTGAGCAAAAAGGATCAGCAAAATCCAAATCAACTTTTGATTGGGACCACGAAAGTCATTCCTTAGGCAATCAATCAGTGCATACACCCAAAATCCAAGATAAATCAGGGCAGAAAGTTGCCAAAATATCAATCCATGAGAAGGCACAATCAAATCCATGTCGTTTGTTCTATTATTTTTACCACCCGTCTAAAATAGCTTTTTTTGATCAAACTAGTTAAGAATTTAGTCAATTGATAAAATTTCACTCCATGAAAAAGTTCACCCTATCGGTGCTTTTAGCCCTGATCACTACACTCACATTCGCTCAGGATCTGAGTTATTATCTTCCAAAAGGCTATACCTATAATCCGGCCATTCCTACTCCCAAGCAGGTCTTGGGCTATGAGGTGGGGGAGTGGCATGTGACCCATGACCAGCTGGTCATGTACATGAAAGCCGTGGCAGAAGCCTCAGACCGAGTTATCTTCGAGGAAACAGGCCGCTCTTACGAAAAGCGCCCTCAGACCTTATTGACCATCACCTCTCCAGCCAACCTAGCCAAACTCGACCAAATCAAAGCCGAAAGGGCAAAGCTTCGAGAACCGGGAGCTTCTGTAGATATCCAAAATATGCCTGCGGTGATGTTTATGGGCTATTCTGTCCATGGAAACGAACCTAGCGGGGCCAATGCCTCCCTTTTGGCAGCTTATCATTTTGCGGCAGCCAATGAAATCGCCTCTGAGCTGGAAAATATCGTCCTTCTCCTGGATCCGGCTATCAATCCTGACGGGTTGAACCGATTTGCTTCTTGGGTCAATTCTCACAAAGCCTACCATCTCAACGGGGACCCTGCAGGCCGGGAATACAATGAGGCTTGGCCAAGAGGCAGAACCAATCACTATTGGTTTGATCTCAACCGAGACTGGCTACCCGTGCAGCACCCGGAATCCAGAAATCGGGTTCGTGTTTTCCAAAGCTGGCTTCCCAATATCCACTTGGATTTTCACGAGATGGGAACCAACAGCACCTTCTTCTTCCAGCCAGGAGTGCCATCCCGTGTTCACCCATTGACTCCGAAAAAGAATTTTGAACTGACAGAGAAAATCGGAACCTACCATGCCAAAGCCCTGGACCAAATCGGTTCACTATACTACAATCAGGAGAACTACGATGACTTCTACTACGGCAAAGGTTCGACCTACCCGGATGTGCAAGGCTCGATAGGAATTTTGTTTGAGCAGGCTAGCTCCAGGGGTCACCTACAGGAAAGTGCAAACGGATTGCTGAGCTTTCCTTTTACCATCCGAAATCAGTTCACTGCCAACCTTTCTTCCTATCAGGCCGCCAAAGAGATGCGGATAGAGCTCAATCAATGGATGAAGGATTTCTACACGGAGATCAAGAATGAAACCACGGCCGATGTAAACAAGGCCTATATTTTCGGAACCGAGTCAGATGATGCGCGAAGCTTCCATTTAGCAGACTTGATCCTTCAGCATGATATTGAAGTCTTCTCTCTCAATGAGGATGTAACGATCAACGGGCAGGAGTTTAAAAAAGAAAACTCCTATATCGTGCCAGCAGATCAGCCTCAATATCGCCTGATCAAAGCCATGTTTGAAACTCGGACTACCTTCGAGGACAGCCTGTTTTATGACATCTCTGCTTGGACTTATCCTATGGCTTTTGGGCTGGATTATATGGCTTTGAACAGCAAAATTCTAAATCTTGCCAATGTCAGTCCGGTCGATAAGGAATCCTTTACTCTTCCGGAAGGACAGGTTATCGGTCAGCCGGGTGCGTATCAGTATGCCATGGAATGGACGGACTATTATGCTCCAAAAGCGGCATATCAGCTGATGAAGTCTGGATTTCTTGTTCGGGTGTCCAATACTGAGTTTTCCACAGCAGAAGGGAAGACTTTTGGCCGGGGCACACTCCTGATTGGTAAAGGGGAATCCGGATTGGATGACCTTGCTTTCTATGGCAGGCTGCAGGAAATCGCCAAAATGTCCACCGTGGATATTCATGCCCTTACGACCGGCTATACATCCGGTGCCAACTTGGGCTCCACTTTCATGACTCCTTTGGATGCTCCCAAAATCGCCCTTTTGGTCGATGGAGGAGTGGATAGCTACGAAGCGGGTGAAATTTGGCACTTGCTCGATCAGCGAATGAATATGCCGATCACCTTACTTCCTCTAGATGCTGTTTCTGGTGCGAATCTGTCCCGATACAATGTGATTATCATGGCCGATGGAAACTATGGAAGGCTTGGTGGTTCAGGTGCCAATGCGATTAAATCTTGGGTGAATGCCGGAAATACGCTGATCGCAAAAGGGGGCGCTGTCCGCTGGTTGATTCAAAATGAAATCGGAAACTTTGCCCAGAGAATGGTGGATAACTCAGAAAAAGGCTTGCAGAAAAACTATGCAGACTACGATAATGCTACCGGTGCCAAAGGTACTTTCGGCGCTATCTTCAAAGCCAACCTGGATATCACCCACCCAATCGGCTATGGCTATCAGGAAAAAGAAATCCACACATTCAGAAACGATAATTTCTTCCTCGAGCCTTCCTCCAATCCATACGCCAACCCCTTAGTTTACACCCAAAACCCATTGGCATCCGGCTACCTCCACCCAAGCAACCTGCCGGGTTTGCAGCAGAGCGCGGTAATTCGAGTTTCTGCCGTGGGCAGAGGTAGGGTCATTGGTTTTGCCGATAACATGAACTTCCGCGCATTTTGGTTTGGCACCAATAAGTTGTTTATGAATGCCATTTATTTTGGACAGGTCATTGATAGCGGTACTGCCCGATAAAACTGGAAATCCTGATCCTAAGGGTCAGGATTTCTTTTTGCTATCCCTTGTTTCCCATAAAACTTAACACTCTACCCCATGAATAAAAGCCTAAACCTTCTGATTCTTTTTCTATTGGGAATTACTTCTGTTTTTGCCCAAGAAATGAGCTTTGAGGAATACAATCCACCCTCAACTCTCAAAGTGCCCCAAAATCCGGTTCAACGAGCCAAATTCCCCTTTGTGGATATCCACAGCCATCAGGGAGGAATCAATGAGGCGAAAATCGATCAGCTGGTCAGCGAAATGGAAGAGCTGAACATGGGCGTATTGGTCAACCTGAGCGGAAGAGGTTTTGGAAGAGGCGACAGCAATACCCAGCAAGAATACATCCGCAGCATGATCAAGGAGTTTAATACCCATGCTCCGGGAAGGTTTATGGTTTTCACCAACCTGAATTTTGCAGGATTTGGGGATGAAAACTGGAGCCGAATCGCCGTCAAAGAACTGGAAGAAGACGTGGCTGCAGGTGCTGTAGGCCTTAAGATTTACAAAAGTCTGGGGCTGAACTCCAAAGACATCAATGGCAACCGGATTCCGGTAGACCATCCGGATTTGGACCCAGTTTGGGCCAAGGCAGGAGAATTGGGAATTCCCGTTTTGATCCATTCGGCTGACCCGGCACCTTTTTGGCAGCCCATGGATGCCAACAATGAGCGTTGGCTGGAGCTAAAGCTCAATCCCAACCGAAAGCGCTCGGCTACCGATCCGGTACCTTTTGAGCAGATTATCGCAGAGCAGCATCATGTCTTTGCGAAGCATCCCGGTACCACCTTTATCAATGCCCACATGGGCTGGATGGCCAATGATTTGGATGCTGCCGGGGCGCATTTGGAGAAATATCCCAATGTCAACTTTGGTATCGGAGCGGTGATTGCGGAGTTTGGAAGACAGCCGAGAAGAGCCAAGGAGTTTTTCATCCAATACCAGGACCGATTGCTTTTCGGCAAAGACGCCTACAATCCCGAGGAGTTCCACACCTATTTTCGGGTTTTGGAAACCGAGGACGAATATTTCCCCTACTACAAAAAGTACCATGCCTTTTGGGCCATGTATGGATTGGGACTTCCGGATGAAGTGCTGAAGAAAGTTTATTACAAAAATGCGCTGCGAATCGTGCCGGGGATGGATAAAACCCTATTCCCCGACTAATTACGGATAGTCAATAAATACAACATGAGCCACAATTGCACAAAGAGTAAACGCTTAGTGCGATTGTGGCTTTTTTCTTAAATGTTAAGTTACTTAACATACCCCCTTTACTCTGTAAAGAAATTCAAAAAATCTTTACATAAGGTGCCAGATATGTAAAGCAAACCCTTGTTTTCTTATCATAAGAAATTAACTTTGTAAAGAAAATCGCAAAATCTTTACAAAGTAATGGTCTGGAAGCTAATCCCTTTACCCTATGCCGAGGATTTGGAAACCAAATCCATCCTCAAGCAACTGCCCGCGGCCCATGCGGCTTTGGCAGAGTTGAAGGGAATTATCCATTCTATTCCCAATCAAATCATCTTGCTCAATACCCTGGGAATCCAAGAGGCGAAGGATAGCTCAAGGATCGAAAACATCATCACCACACATGATGATCTTTACAAGGCCAACCTGGAATTTGAAGTCAATACTTCTCCGGAAGTCAAAGAAGTCCAAAACTACGTGGCGGCCATGAAGCGGGGATTTGAGTTGGTCCAAAATCAGAGATTACTCACCAATCAGACGATTCTCAAGATTCAAGAGACATTGGAAGGGAACAATGCCGGGTTCAGAAAACTTCCGGGAACGGCACTGAAAAATGCCCAAACCGGGGACACCGTCTACCTTCCCCCACAAGACCCCACAGAAATTCTTGACCTGATGGCTAATCTGGAGCAGTTTATCAACGATCCCAAAATGAGTGATTATGATCCACTGGTAAAAATGGCGATTATTCATTTTCAGTTTGAAAGTATCCACCCTTTCTATGATGGAAATGGGCGTACAGGAAGGATTTTGAATATCCTTTACCTAGTCTTGGTAGGGCTTCAAAAACTTCCTATCCTCTACCTGAGTAGCCATATGATCCGAAACAAGTCGGACTACTATCGGCTGCTGCAAGGAGTTCGAGAAAATGGGGACTGGGAAAGTTGGATCAGCTACATGATTCGTGGAGTGGAAAATACCGCAAAAGAGACCCTTCAGCTCATCGAAGAACTCAAAGTCCTGATGGCTGAAATGAAAAACCTGCTTAGAGCTAATTATAAATTCTATTCCCAGGAATTGCTCAACAATCTCTTTGCGCATCCCTATACCAAGATCGAATTCATAGTTCGTGATCTCGGAGTATCACGCATCACTGCAGCTAATTATCTTAATCAACTGGCTGCAGATGGAGTCCTTCGAAAAGAAAGGCTGGGGACGGGGAATTATTACGTAAATGAAAAGTTGTTTGCCTTGTTGAGTAGCAGGTAAAATGAATAGCTCACAGATGACACAGAAGAACACAGATCATATTTATTTGTGTGATCTCTGAGAATATTCTTACTCTTGGCAGCAAAGAAATCTTATTTTCCATTTTGAATTAATCTTTTGCGACTCTTTCATCACCATACTCTCCACAAAAACTCCGGCTATCGGCTTGCAGGAACTGTGTTAATCTTAATGGGGATGGCTGTTTGGATTACTCCTTTCTTTTTGGAGGTAGATACCCCTATTTCCAAAATACTTTGGGTAGGAGGAATCCCTTTGCTGTTGGGATTGGGATTGATTTCTACATTCTCCGGCACCTTGATTGATTTTGAAAAGAAAAAGATCAAAAGATATCAAAGCATTTTTTGGGTAAAAACCGGCAAGTGGGAACCTCTTCCCGGGATAGAAAACACAGAATTGATCCATTATACCTATCAGCACCGCAACCTCCCCAATGGAATCAGTCCTACGGTCTCGGCAGAGATTACTACTTACAAATGTGTCCTGAAACTGGAAGGAAACAAGCTGCTGGTTTTCGACTATGCCAAAGAGAAAGATGCGATACTTGCTTTGGAACAAATCCAGAAAGGGCTTCAAAGGTAATTAGCTCACAGATAACTCGGATTCCCACAGATCCTTTTCATCTGTGTTCATCTGAGCTATCTGTGAGATGTAAATCCTTTAAAACTTCATTCGCAATCCCAGCAGAAAATTTGTCCCTGCTTGTGGATAATAGAAATTCTCTGTGATCAATTCTCTTCCGGTTTCTCCCGGCACAAAGTAGCTGAAGGTATACCCATTCGGTTCGTAGAGCTCATTGAAGATGTTGTTTATCAACAAATTGACCTCCAGACCTTTGAAGAACCTTGGCGTAGCCGAATAGCTGATTCGCAAATCATTGGTGAAGAAAGCATCCAAAGACCTCGCTTCATTCGAAGTATTGTCCAAAAACTGCCGCCCTACATACTTGCTTAGCCAATTGAGTGAAAGATTTTTGCTCGGCTTGAATTCGATGATCGCCGAACCCACCACATTCGGAGAGAAGGCGATGTCCGTATTGGAATAGGTGAAGGCTTCCTGCTGAAATTCCTCCACACTATAGTCGTCAATGTATTCGGTGAACTCACGAATTTTATTTTGGCTGAACGCGATATTTCCTCCCAATGTCCAGGCTGGAGAGAGTGCATAGGCCCCATCCAACTCAATACCGGCCCGGTAAGAAGAAGCTACATTTTCCCGGATATATGCCCCAACATCGTTGATTTGGCCGGTAAGGATCAACTGATCCCGATAGCCCATGTAGTAGAAATTGGCATTGTAAGTGAAATTTCCGGTTTTGGCTCGCACTCCTGCCTCGATATTGTTCAGACGCTCTGGTCTCGGGATTTCTGTGATCGGATTGTCAATGAAATCCGAGCGGGTAGGTTCCCGGTTGGCTACGGCGAAGCTGGCATACCAGGTTTGAGGACCTTTTTCGTAGGAAAATCCAAACTTGGGATTAAAGAAAGTATAGGACTCTTGTCCATCGACGACTCGCTGATCGTCATTCACTCCAAAGAAGGAATAATCAATCCCTCTCACCTGAAGGTCGCCAAAGAGGTTGAGTCCGGGTTTGATTTCAAAAGTCGCCTTGGAATAAATATTCCGGTCATCTTTTACCGCATTGTTGTCGTAGTACCGATCCCGGATAGCTGTGTTTCCAGCCACTCGGGCCCAGATGATTTCCCCAAAATGATCCCCATCGTAGCGATTGGTTCCTCCTCCGATGATCAAGTCCAGTCTGCCGTCGTCAGAAATGTAATTTGCTGAACCTACGAATCCATAGAAATCATTGTCTAACCAACGTCTTCGAATGATATCGGTGCTTTCAATCAACTCATTTCCAATCTGAACCGGAGGCAATCCATAATTCTCAAATTCATCATCCTCCCGATACTGCTCGAAATACCCTCTTCCGTAAGTATAATGCAGGGCAAAATTGGTTTTCCAGTTGGAGCCCAGCGTGCCGGTATAAAGAAGCTGATAATGATCCTGCTGATAATTGTCCGTTTCGTTGTCGTAGGTGTAGAAATTATAGGTTCGGTCGTTTTCCAGTTTAGATTCGGGCAGACCGTACCAGCTTTGGTAGGTTTGTTCCCTTCCGGAAAAAGCAATCAGCTTGATCACACTTTTTTCCCCGTAATATCCTCCGGATACAAACCAGCTGCTCAGGTCAGAAAAAGCCCGGTCAACATACCCGTCCGAGGTGATTTTGGAAAGTCGGGCATCTACTGCAAATCGATTGTTCAGCAATCCTGTCCCTGCTTTTACTGTATTTCTCCAGGTGTTGAAAGTGCCAAAGCCATTGTCCAGTTCGGCATAAGCTTCATCCCTTCGGGTGTCGGTCTGGAAGTTAAGACTTGCCCCGAAAGTCGCCGCCCCATTGGTCGAGGTTCCTACCCCGCGCTGAATCTGTAAAGTTTCCACCGAGGAGGCAAAATCAGGCATATTCACCCAAAATACCCCATGAGATTCGGCATCGTTGAGCGGAATACCATTGATGGTGGCATTGATTCTCGTCTGATCAGTCCCACGGATTCTCAGCCCGGTATAGCCCACTCCGGCCCCGGCATCCGAGTGAGAGACGACTGAAGGCGTGAAATTGAGCAGAATGGGAATATCCTGACCCAGATTTCTTTTGGCTATCTCTGCCTTATCCACTGTGGTGAACGTGGTCGGGGTATTTTCGGAAGCTCGGGTGGCAGATACGATGAATTCTTCTGTAAGAAAATCCTTGGGCTCCAGTCGGATTTCCAAGACATCTGCTGTAGGCAGGTTGGCACTCTCTCTGCGGGTCTCATATCCTAAAAAAGAAACCCGGATTTCCACACTTCCAGAAGGCAATTTACTCAGGACAAACAGGCCGTCCTGATCGGTTACAGCTCCTCTTCCTGCATTTTCAGCCCAAACTGATGCACCTACCAAGGGCAGGTTGGATTGGGCGTCCACTACTTTTCCCTTGAGGCTATTTTGTGCCCAAAGGACTGAACTGACCAAGCAAAGAGCGAGGCCAAAGATGAATTTTTTCATGATACTAATTCCCTTTCGGGAGGTTGAGTGAAACATGGGAAAACCTAGGGGAGGTCTCCGTTAATTGTTTTACCCGACAGCAAAGTATTCATGCCAACACTGACCCCAAAGGGTACCACTTTGGTATCTAGTTTCGAAATGTTTACTCTGCTTTCTCATTTCCCTTCGCCGGCATTACCCGGATCAGGTCGTATGGGTATGATCTCAGCCCGTTGTATTAAGGCACCCCTTATGATCTGGGAACAAAGGTAAGCGTGAAAAGTTTTTTTCCAAGGCCTTTCCTTCTATCCCTTTTTCCTAAATTCAAAGCCAAACCTCAAACCCAAGACCTAATGCGACTTTACAAATTGACCTCAGGTACTCTTTTGGAGACCGAATCTGAATTCTTACTGGGCCCCGAACTCGATTGGGATCAGCTACTTGGAAGAGAGCATTTACCCAGGCTTCTGAAATCTGAGGCTGCCCATTGGGAAAAAATCACGCAAGATGAAGCCGAGCAGCTAAAGGCAGAGGGGCTTTTGGCACCCATGGGAAATCAGGAAATCTGGGCTGCAGGGGTCACCTATTACCGAAGCCGGACTGCCAGAATGGAAGAATCCAAGGATGCCGGAGGGGCGGACTTCTATGACAAGGTGTATGGAGCAGATCGGCCTGAGCTTTTCTTCAAAGCCACGGCAAGCCGGGTCTCCAACCCGGGAGAAAAGGTAAATATCCGGAAAGACTCTTCTTGGGATGTACCCGAGCCGGAGTTGACTTTATTAATTTCCCCTTCGGGAAAAGTGCAGGGCTTCACCGTGGGCAACGATATGAGCAGTCGAAGTATAGAAGGTGAAAACCCGCTCTATTTGCCTCAGGCCAAAGTTTATCAGGGATGTGCTTCCGTTGGTCCCTGCATTTTGCTACAGGAAGAAATGCTTCCTGACACCACTGCCATCCGATTGGAGATTCTCAGAAATGGAAATCCGGCTGCTTCAGGAGAAACCACCTTGGCACAAATGAAGCGAAAACCGCAGGAATTGGCAGATTGGCTATTTCGAGCCAACACCTTTCCGATTGGCTGTCTGATGATGACGGGGACAGGGATTGTGCCGGATGATTTCACCCTTCAGGCAGGAGATGTGGTCAAAATCAGCATAGATGGAATTGGGACCTTGGAAAATCCGGTGGGAAAAATATGAAACTAAAAAATCTGCTTTTCTTGCTATGGTTTATTTCCATTGGTCTATCTTCTCCTCTCCTGGCCCAAAACTTCAGTTACGAGCAGGAATTTGAGGAATATCTTAGTCGGTCTGAGGACCCCCAAAGCGAGTTTTTTTATGAGAACCTTCTGCTGAGATTCAATCAAGGCGATACCACACTAAACAGCCGGGATATCCTTCATCTATTAATTGGCTTTACCCAAAAGGAGGAATTCAAACCTTACGAATATTTTCGAAAAGAGAGGGATATCTATTCTTTGGTGGAAGATAACCAATATGAGAAAGCCTTAAATGCTGCTGATTCTCTTTTGGCAAAGGTTCCGGTCAGTCAACAAACCATTTTGAGCAAAGCGGCCGCCTTGTATTACCTAGAGATGAAGGATGAGTCTGGATTGGAAATCTGGAAGTTCAACAAAATCATGGAAGCTATGGCTTGGTCAGGAGACGGCACAAGTCCGGAAACTGCATTTTTTGCTTTGGGTCCAGCTGACGGACAAAATTTCATTCAGCTTTTCCTGGGGCAATCAATAGGAACTATGGGTTCAGGCAGTGATAAATATGGCAACTTTGTGGACATCCTGGAAATGGTTTTTATCGATGAAACTGGGCAGCAGAAAGCAGCGCCGGTTTATTTCCAAATCGAGCACGCTTCCAAAACCTTGGAAGAAATGTTGAAAGGAATTGATAACTAAGAATTCTATTTTGATTTTGCCATGTCTGTTTTCTTGCAAACTCAACTCAAACTACCGGCCTATCCACAAGGCTATCATTTGATCACCGAACAGGTGGAGCAGGCGCTGCCGGAAATGCGACGAATCAAGATGGGATTTCTCCAAGTATTTCTTCAGCATACCTCTGCCGGGCTATGCATCAATGAAAACGCAGACCCAACGGTCCGCAAAGACTTTCAAACCTTTGTAAACGAGCTCATTCCGGAAACTTATCCACGGTTTATCCACAATTACGAGGGTGCAGATGATATGCCTGCGCACATAAAAAGCGCATTTTTCGGAACAAGCGTACAAATCCCCATTTCCGGTGGAAAACTTGCCTTAGGGATTTGGCAGGGGATATATCTCTGCGAATTCAGAAGAAATGGAGGTTCAAGGAATTTAGTTTTGACGGCTTTCGGAATGGAAAAATAATCTTCCGCCTACCTATACTGCCATTGATCAAAATATTGAATCAAAACTCCCAGCAGAAAGTAATTTTGGAGACCATCATCCGTTTATGAAGTTTCCTTTTCACCTATTAATCCTAGTTTTCTTTATCACTATTCCATCTTTTGGCCAATCCACTGCCAATTTGGACCCGAATGCCTTTGCTTTTTTTCTAAAGGAACCTATTCAACTTGATGGGATGCTGGATGAGGAGATTTGGACTGACGAGGAAGGTTGGAATACGGGCTTTATGCAATATTTCCCCTCGGATACCTCTCTCGCAGATGCTCAGACCAAAATCAAGGTGGCTTTTGATGCCAATAACATCTACATCGCAGCCATCATGGAGAATACCGGTCCCCGAAAATATGTGTCTACCTCCCTCCGCAGAGATTACAGGGGTGAGCAAAATGACGGGATTAGCTTTGTTTTTGACACCTTCAATGACAAAACCAATGCATTCCAATTTGGAGTCAATCCCTATGGAGTCCAAAGAGAGGCACTTTTGGCAAATGGAGGAGCGCGGTCAGAAGATCTTAATCTAGCTTGGGACAATAAATGGTATGCCGAAGCCAAAATCATGGAAAATCATTGGCAGGTGGAAGTGATTATCCCTTTTTCCACGCTGAGATTCAATGACGGCGCCCAAAACTGGAATGTCAACTTCTACCGGATCGATAGTCATAAAGGGGAAAGAAGTTCTTGGTCTCCTATTCCCAGAAATTTCCCCATCATTTCCACTGCCTTCAGCAGAAAGCTGATTTTTGAAAAAGCTCTGGAGAAATCTTCGGCAAATATTTCCATTATTCCCTATGTAGCGGGGAGAACTTCCAAAAACTTTCTGGAAGGAACTCAGGAAGAACTAACCCCTACAGCAGGAGGAGATGCCAAAATAGGCATCGGGCCTGCACTGAATCTCGACTTGACTTTCAATCCCGACTTTTCTCAGGTAGAAGTAGATGAGCAAGTGACCAATCTGGACCGATTTGAGATTTTTTTCCCGGAAAGAAGGCAGTTTTTCCTGGAAAATGCAGACCTCTTTGACAGCTTTGGGCAGCCCCGTTCTCGCCCGTTTTTTTCTAGAAGGATTGGAGTAGACATTGATTCGGCCACCGGGCAAAATGTGCAAAGCAAAATCCTCTATGGAGCGCGACTAAGTGGAAAAGTAACCGATGATTGGCGTGTGGGGCTGATGAATATGCAGACTGCTACTGATGAGGATGCAGGGATTGCCGGGAAAAATTTCAGCGTCTTGGCCGTACAACGAAAAGTCTGGACACGAAGTAATATCGGGTTGATATTTGTTGACCGTGAGTCCCTTTCTGTGGATGAATTTCAACAGCTTTTTGATCCCAATGCCTACAACAGACTCTTGGGCATGGACTTCAACCTGGCTTCAGCAGATAATAGATGGACTGGAAAAGTATTCTATCACCGAACTTTTGAAGCAGGAGAAACTGAGAGTCCCTACTCCTTCAATGCTTATGTTCTGTATTCCGATTTGCACTGGAATTGGAGTTTCAGCTATCAGGACGTGGGCAAGGAATTCAATCCTGAGGTGGGTTTTGTCCCAAGAAAAGACTATAAGCGTCTCAATCCGGATGTAAGCTATCTGTTTTACCCCAACTCCAGACTGATCAACCGACATGGTCCTACTTTAGAGTTTGAGGGATTCTGGAATGAAACCTTAGGAACTACTGACAGAGACATCAATTTGGGTTATGAAGTTAGGTTTAACTCTCTTTCGAGACTGGAATTGAGCTTGAGGAATCGATATATCTACCTATTCAATGATTTCGACCCTACCCGAACAGGGGGAGAAGCTCTTCCTGCAGGTTCGGATTATCAATTCAGAAACCTTCTTGTAGAGTATAGAAGCAACCCTAGAAAAACATTCAATTTGGTAGCTACCGGTGAGTTTGGACAATATTTTACAGGAAATATTCAGCGAATTACCAGTCAAATGGGGGTCCGAATGGGCTACATTGCCAATATTTCCATGAATTTCAATTATGCCCGAATCCGCCTGCCCGAGCCACAAAATGATGCGGATTTGATTTTGGTGGGGCCAAGAATTGATTTGACATTTACTAAAAATCTGTTTTGGACGACCTTCATCCAGTACAACAATCAGATCGACAACCTGAATATCAACACCCGACTACAGTGGAGATACGCGCCGGTTTCGGATTTCTTCTTGGTATATACCGACAATTACTTCCCGGGGGACTTTATGCCCAAGCAGCGATCCTTGGTGCTGAAGCTGAATTATTGGTTGAATTTGTAAGTCAAAGACTTATCTCCCGTTGGATTTTTTTGGAAAGGGAACTCCCCTTTTTATATCCTGACCAAATTGACTTGACCTTACCTTCAGGATCGATTAACACGTAAGAAGGCCAAATTTTTATATCAAAAAGTGATGAGGACAGACCATTTGGATCCCAAACATTGGTCCAAGTGATCTGGCTTTTATGATCAGATTGACTTTCTAACCAAATCTTTTTGGTTTGATCTTTCCAAAGACTGACAACCTGAATTTGATCTCCCATCTCATCATGAAATTTTCTTAACTCGGGAATGGCTAAAAAGCAATAGGGACATCCGGTGTAGGAGAATTCGAGTAAGGTATATTTGCCTTTTTGTTCACTTAATTGGAACATTTCGCCCGACTTACTTTCAAGAGAAAAATCTGGTGCTGGTTCTCCAATTTTGGCACGGGTAGATTCATTTAAGGTTAGATAAGTCCCAATTTCTCCATGGTACCACGAGTCTGAAGGGATTAAATTCAAGGCACTCCTTAATTCCTCATCAGTAAAATCTAATTTAAACTTGATCAATTTTTCCTGACCCAGTTCATTTTCAAGTTGTTGAAAAATCAGCTTTTTCCGAGTTTCCAGGTCTGCCGATTCAATTTCTTGATCGATTTGATTGTATGGATGATTTGGAAAAACTTCCCAAGTGGATTCGTCATTTACTTTTCCAGTCAATCGGTATTCACCATCTTCTATCCAGAAATCTTTCCTTTCCTGGATCTTCCCGGAATTTTTTATAAACAGAAGGCTAAGTTTTTTGGGCCCCTTAGAATCATCAGTATGTGAAAAAGCATAATTCTCTCCCCAAACATCAAAGAAACGATCACCGTGGACTATTCTCAAGAACCGATTACCGGTAAAGTCAGCCTCCAGTTCACTAATTACAGTTGATTGGCTAAAGGAGTCGAAGGAAAAAAGAACAAGCAGCAAAAAAAGAAATGGTTTCATAAGCTATTTTTCAAACTATATACTCCCATTTAGAAATTTAGGTTGGGTCAAACCTTACTTTTCTGCTTCCACTCGCACTTTTTTTCCCGTCATTAGAATTCTTCTATACCCGTTCTGAGTATCCGCACTCACTTCCTTTCCCAGGATCTTTACCTTTGAAAATTCCTCAGGAATCTCAATCGATATGCCCCATTTGGATTGAGTTTGTTCCACCTCAATGGCCAGAACTCCTGACTTATCCACATAGCTTAGACTGATTTCATTATCTCCAATAATCACTTTTTGGATAGAGGCTTCTTCCCAAGTGGAAGGCATTTGAGGACGTATGTAAATAACTTTATTACCGGCATCCGGTTGAATCCCAAAAAACTGCCTTACAATCGGCACTCCAAAGCTGTACATATTCCAAGCTTGAGTAAACATCCCATAATCCGGAGAAACCTCATACATCGAGCCCGGCAAAGCAAATCCAAAGCTTCGCGTCATTCGCTTGAGATAATCCAAGGCCTGATCGGGATTTCCATAGTTATTTTCCCCAATGGCCGACACCCCGGTCGGCAAGGTCATGACCGCTCCCGTGTAGGAAAAGCTCTTACTTCCTGCAAAGGACCCGTCCTCATTTTCCGCTTGCTCATCCCGATCAATACCTGTGACGAAGGTGCCAAAAGGATTGGTATATTTTTTAGCAGTAGCCAAAGCAATTTTGGCCTTTTCAGGATCTGCAATTCCCGTTTCCATAGGTGTATTGACAACCCAATTGTGATAAAGAACAAAGCCCTGTTTTTGGTCTTTAGGCAATGTGGATAACTTAGCCTTTGTCGCCTTCAACTCTTCTACTGCCCAGGGCTTGTTAAGCGTATCCGCACGGATAATGGCTTCATCAATCAGATGAAGAGCCTCCTCAGCTGTACCAATAAAATCAGCATAGCTCCCAAACTCTTCTACCCAAAAGTCTGAATTGATTTTCTCGGCCAAGGCATCCGCTGTTTGTTGATAACTTTTGGAAAGATCCGTTTTTCCTAAAATTTCGGCCATTTTTGCTGCATCGGCAAAGGCTTTTTGGGAGTAGGCTGCCACATCGATCATCTCGGATTTGAGTCCGTGGATTTCCATCATGCCATAGCCATCGGCCAGAAGATTCCCGTCTTTGTCATTTCCTCTAAGTAACCAGTCCAGACCTTTTTCGATCGAAGGGAAATATTTTTCCAACAGATCCCGATCTCCAGTCCATCGGTACACTTCCCAAATAGTAGAAGCCCATTGAGGCGTTTCGTTGATATTCCCGGGATTGAAAACTGCTCCGTTGGTGCTGACTTCATGCACTATACGACCATTACCATTTTCTTTTTCAGATAGATTGTGGATAAGTTCAAGGGTGGAGTAGACCAAGTCCTTTCTTCCCGTGGCTATCAAGCCCTGAATGGTGTATTCGCTGTCGACCCCAAACCACCAGGGGTAATCCTGCAGACCCGCACCAAAGCCTCTTCCTATTCCCGGTACATCCCGCACCAACCAATCGGTATTGTACCTGATCCATTGAAAAGCCTTTTGCAATTCTGCGTCCGGAATCTGTATTTCTGAAAGTTCAGCCAGTGCTTCGTATCGCCTCTTTTTTGCAAACCAATCCGATTCCAGATTCTTTCTCAAATCAGCGAGCGTAGACATGGCTTTCAGCTCACTTTCTGTGGAACCTGCAATGAAAATAGGCACGATTTGCTCTGAATTTGCCGGGAGATTGATATTCACAGTAAAGCCAGAAGCAGCACCTTGTCCTTTGGGAGAATAGGTACAGGTCAATTCCTCCTGAGGAGAAAGAGAAATGCCTTCACCACTTCCCCAGACGACAAACCAAGGATTTCCTTCGTCTTTGGCCGAAAAGGTATTCGTCATCTCATCAAAGGAAATCACGTCTGCCTGATCAATCATCCCTGTTCGCTCACCCAACCAAACCGGCATCAAGTCCACATAAGCATTGAATTGAAATTGGACTGTTTTTTCAGACTTATCCACATTTTTAACCCGGAAAAAAATGGTCATCCCTTCTTTCCCGTCGGGAACAAACTGTAGGCGCTCTACTTCAATCCCTGTCCCTTCCAATGGAAAGTTGTGAAGGTTGCTAAATGGAAAATTGGTAAATGTTTTGGCTTGGTCAAGGCAATAGGTTTGCTCTCCCAAACTGAGAGAAGCTGTAAATCCATCCATCAGCTTGATAGGATGTAGCCAAATGCCGCCCATCTCTCCCTCCACGTGCCAACCCAAATCCGGAAACTGTCCATTTTGATGGCCAATCAGATAAACCCGATCACCTGCTGCTGAGAACGGAGATCCCAAATAGTCTGCCTTACCCGTAAGTCCTTCCTGCGTAGATAAATCCTGAAAAATCGTTTGCTCTGGCAAAAGAGATTCTTGACAGGAAAAAAGCAAAACTGCTGCTAGAAAAGGGAAGATTTTTGATCGCATGGATTCTTGATTTTAGCCCAAAATAGGGCATACCTAAGAAATAATTGGGCTTGATTCCAAAATTATCCACCGATCATGAGAGGAAATCGATTTCTCGATCCTGATGAAAAGAAGTAAATATTTTTTGTGGAACTTTTCAAACACTTTTCTTAAACACCCTGTTCGCAAAACATGAAGTACAACAGGGTTTTGGTTTGGTTCCGAAATGATCTCAGGGTTTCAGACAATGAAACTCTATCCAAGGCTATTCAATTGGGGAAGGAAATCATTCCGGTATACGTCTTGGATCCAAGACAATTTGATACAATGGAAATTGGCCTCCCAAAAACAGGGAAATTTCGCGCTCAGTTTCTTTTGGAATCAATAAAGGATTTAAGGGAGTCCTTTCAGGAGCTAGGCGGAGAATTGTTGATACTTCAAGGTAAGCCGGAGGAAGCTTTGGCAGACTTAGCAAGTAAAGCCACGGCAGATGCCATCTTTTTCTCCAAAGAAGTGACATCCGAGGAGAGAAAAGTGGAAGCGGCCTTGGAAAAAGCCGCTTTTGCCATGGGCATTCCTACAGAAAGCTTCTGGCAAAGCACCTTATACCATAAGGACGATTTGCCTTTTCCTGTAGGACAAACTCCTGAGGTATTTACCCACTTCAGAAAGGAAGTGGAAAAGCTAAGCAAGGTAAGACGGATTTATCCCTCTCCTTCGCGAATCAATTATGCAAAAGATGTGGATATCTCATCGGGAGATATTCCTACCCTTAAAGAACTTGGACTGGAGGAACCCAAGCCTGAATCGAAGTCGTGGATGAAGGTGAAAGGTGGAGAGCGATCAGCGTTTGGGCGACTTCAGTCCTATTTTTGGGAAAAAGACCTGCTGAAATCCTATAAGGAAACCCGGAATGGATTGATCGGAATGGATTACAGTTCCAAATTTTCCCCTTGGTTGGCTTTGGGCTGCATATCTCCAAGGACCATCTTCGAGGAGGTAAAAAAGTATGAGCGCCAACGAAAAAAGAACAACAGTACCTATTGGCTGATATTTGAATTAATCTGGCGGGATTATTTCCGCTTCATTGCCCAAAAGCATGGAGACAAAATCTTCCATGTAGAGGGAATAAAAAATCAAGTGGACTCCTGGCGAAGAGATAGGTCTCAATTTGAGGCCTGGGTGGAAGGGAAGACAGGAGTCCCCTTTATTGATGCAAATATGCGGGAGCTAAAAGCCACGGGATTCATGTCCAACCGGGGTAGACAACTTGTCGCAAGCTTCCTCGTCAACGACTTGGGTATAGACTGGACTTGGGGAGCAAGCTATTTTGAAAGTCAACTCATCGACTATGATGTCTGTTCCAATTGGGGCAATTGGATGTATGTGGGTGGTGTAGGCAATGACCCGAGGGAAAACCGATACTTCAATATCCTCCGCCAAGCGAAGAATTACGACCCCAATGGGGATTACGTGCGGATTTGGATTCCGGAACTAGCAGCTGTACCGGGTTTCTCTATTCATCAGCCTTGGGAGCTGTATTCCAAGCAGTTGCGCGAATTAAAAATTCAATTAGGCCATACTTATCCACAACCTCTGGTAAGAATCTCCAGCTTGGAACGGGCTTAATCCCAATCCTCAGCTTTCTTTTTTTCTAAAAACTTCCTGTTGGGCTTCCATAGCCAAAAGTATTGGGTGATAAGAAGAAATGAGGTCATAAAAATCAACTCTGCCCAAGTCTTTCCTTCTTTGGCAACAGTAAAGTCAAACGTCAAAGTAGGATAGACATAGGCCTGCACAAAGACAAAGTAGAAAAGGATATAAAATCCCATCAAAAACAAGGTGGTTTTGGATTTGAGGAATTCCAAAAAGTCCTTCATTTTTTCCAATCCATTTGAAATCTCTGCAAATCCGCAGGAATCTGCTTTTTCCGCTTCAGTTCCATCTGATAGAGATATTCACCCAACTCAGTGAAAAAAGGCAAACCGATAGAGTCGGTCTCGTAAGTATCGTCATTGAGCGTTTGGTTGTCATTGAAGTAGCCTACAGCCGAGACAAAGAATTCTACACCATTTTCAAAATCAACAAAATAGCTTCCATCAATGAGGTAGCCATAGGACCATCCCGTCTTGTTGAAAATGCGAAATCGGTCAGGAATCGGATTCTTTGAAGTCCCAAACTTGAAGAACTTGGAAAATCCATCGTAATACTCGACCGGATCATAGTTGGGATAATCACTTTCCGCAGGGAACATGCTCATGTATTTCAAAATGAACTCCCTGTGCTTCTCATTGATCGCAAATCGCTCGGATTCCAAAAAGGACTCGGGAAAAATCAAGCGCTTAACCACCCCGTGCAAATCCGATAAAGCAAATTTATTCTTAAAGGAGAAATCCATGGGTTCCTCCACCAAGGCTCCTTTTTGATAATGGGCTTTCCCGATTTTGGGATTTCCCGGTACTACGTAGACGCTGTCAGATTGCCTTTCAGGAAGCTCCAGAATGGTTTTTCCAGACTTATCCACAAATCGGATCGGGTTGAAATTCCGGTTTTCCTCGGGACCGGCCGGGAAGCTTAGCCGCTGCATGATGATCGTATGGTCCAAACCTTTCTCCCGCAGCTTCCGGTTGATGTAATCCATTCCCATCAATTCGTAGAGGCGATTGGAAGCGTCATTGTCAGATACTAAAAGAATCTTTTTGATATAGTGCCCAACACTGGGAAGACCCGATTGGGAGGAAGAATCCACCAAGGCAGGTACTTGAGAAGGCCTTACCGAATCGGTCAGCATGATGGTTTCCAAAGTCAAACCCTCCGTATTCTGCTCTTCCAGCCACTCCAATGCCAAAACCGCAATCGGTAACTTAACAGTAGAAGCCGGATAGAAATAATGAGTATCATCCACGTGAAGCGGAAAGTAAGTGAAAATGGGTTTGCCGTGCTCGTTTCGGTCAATTCGGGTAAAAAGTACCTGGACCTGATATTTTTCCGGGTCTCCCAATACTTTGGAGAGGGTGGGATAATCATTTAATCCATCCTGAAAAGGAACAGGGTCTTTTGGCTGACACCCAAAAACCCACAAAAGCAAAAGTAGAGAAGCAATACGTCTGATCATTTTTCTGACAGTTGATACAAAGATTCAATTAATACCATCAAATCGCCCAAGGTATGGAAACCTGAGAGGACGATTCGGCTGATTTTTGGACTTTCCGGCTTGGGATAGGGGAAGGAGGAAACGATAATTCCACTTTGTTCCAATCGATCTGGCAGGGAATCATCATTCAAAATAAACACGGGAAATTGTCCCGATCCGGTGACGGATGAAAAGGATTGGGTCTCCTGACTGAAAATGCTGGAGAAATCCCTGATTTTTTTGCTTTGGGCCTGATACATATCCTGAGTTTCCATGAAAGCCTGAAGATTGGCCGGAGAACCCGGGGAAGCACCGGTAAAGACCGTTTGGGATTTCATTCCTTCAATCACTTCTTTTTTTCCCAAAATGATTCCCGCCGGCATAGCAAGCCCCTTTCCCAAAGAACCTGACACGACCAAGTTGATCTGAGGATCAATCCATTGGGAATAGGTCCCAAAAACCCCTTTTCCCAAGACACCAAAAGCATGACTATCATCAATCAGAAGGGTGACTTCATGTTTTTTGGCGATTTCCTTGACCCATTCATAGGAGTGAATCTCTGCTTTGAGTGGGTCTACTGCATTTCCCAAAATCAGAATTTTACGGGAGGAAAGTGCATCTGCTTGATTCAAACAATGATTTTTCCATTTTGTAAAATTCAATTGATAATCAGGCTTCAAGTCAAGGGGAAGAATTGCTGGATGGGTATCGGGCGCGATCCAACACAGGTCGGATTGGGGATAAAGCCACTGCCAAGCCGTAATCCCAGCCAAGTATCCCGAGCTCATCACAGCTGCTGCTTCTGCCTTGGCCTTTTTTGCAAAAAAAACTTCAAACTCATCAAAAACCTTCAACCGGAGATTATTCACACGGCTCAGACCGTGATTGAACCCGTATTGCCGAATGCAATCAAAGAGCACGGCTTCGTAGTGAGGGTCTTGGTCCATTCCCAAATAGGAAGTACCACTGAAAAAAAGATAGTCTTTTTTCCCCACTTGAAACGCAGGTCCGATTCGGTGCTTTAGTTGAAAGATTTTCAAAAGAGAAGCTTATTTAGCGAAAATCTGAGATGGGTCCTGAAAGGATTTGAATTCGAGGGCATTGCCACAGGGGTCAAGGAAAAACATGGTCGCCTGCTCTCCGACCTCTCCTTTGAACCGGATGTAAGGCTCAATCACGAATTCCGTTCCGTGGGCCTTCAGTTTATCCGCCAATTGATGCCACTCGTCCCAACCCAAAATAGCTCCAAAATGCCTCACAGGTACATTTTTACCATCTACCTCATTGGTTTTGGCATTGGCCAATTCCTCGGGCTTGATATGGGCTGAGAGTTGATGACCAAAGAAATTGAAATCAATCCACTTATCGGTGCTTCTTCCGATATCGCAGCCTAAAAGATCTCCGTAGAATTTGCGGGTTTCCTCGATGTCTCTGATGGGGAAGGCTAAGTGAAAGGGTTTAAATTCGCTCATATTGCTTACTTTTGAAATTAATTTTTAAGTACAAAAGACTTTTCTCCCCCTAAAGATATGTCAAAAAAGAAGAAAGTATCATTGGTTTTGAGCAGCGGAGGAGCGAGGGGATTGGCGCATGTAGGAGTCATCGAGGAACTGGAAAAACGAGGCTATGAGATCTCTCAAATCGCAGGATGCTCAGCGGGTGCCTTGGTCGGTGGAATGTATGCCGCCGGAAAAATGAATGATTTCCGGGACTGGATTTGCAATCTGGACCGGATCGATGTCTTTTCCCTGATGGATTTTACCTTTTCAAGTAAGGGATTTATCAAAGGTGAAAAGGTATTTAATGCCTTAAAAAAGGTCGTAAAAGACCATAAAATTGAGGATTTACCCGTTCCCTTTTCCTGCAATGCAGTGAATGTAAAGACGGGAAAAGAACATATCTTCAAAGAAGGCAGTCTTTATACTGCGATCCGGGCTTCAGGAAGTATTCCCTCCGTTTTTCTCCCGGCGAAAGTACAAAATCAGTTCTTTATCGATGGGGGCGTATTGAACCCCATTCCCATGTCACTTTTGACTCAATCTGAGGATTCCATTTTGGTGGTAGTGGATGCGAATGGACTTGAGGAGGACTACATTTCTCCTCCAAAAAAAGACTCCTCAGGGAAAAGCTTCCTCTCAATGCCCAAATGGCTGAAAGAGTATCAACAGAAAATGAAGCAGTTTTTCCCTGACGAGGAAAAGGAAGCCAAAGAGGTCTCTTATTCCGCTTTGGATTTGGTCACCCGGTCATTTGACTTACTTCAGGACCGATATTGTGAAATGATTCTGGAAAAATACGAGGTGGATGTCCTGATCAAAGTATCGAGAAAGCAATGCGGCACGCTGGAATTTCACCGCTCAGCCGAAATGATCGAAATCGGGAGAATCAAAGCCCAAGAAGCCTTTAAAATCCTGGAAGATGGAAATACCTGAGCTCAACCGCCTCTTGGGTAATGTGGATATCTACCTTTTGGATCAAATCCTAAAAGGAAGATTTACGAAGGAAATGAAAATCCTTGACGCTGGCTGTGGTGAGGGGAGAAACGCAGTCTATTTTATCCAAAAGGGCTACTCCGTTTATGGCATAGACCCAAATGAAACGGCTGTTCAGTATTGCCGCTTTATGGCAAAGAGCCTAAATCCAGACTTTGACATTCATCGCTTTCAATTTGGCAGATTGGAGGAGATCCCTTTTCATCAAGGAGCTTTCGATGCAGTGATTTGCTCAGCAGTCCTTCACTTTGCCGAAAATGTGGATAACTTCTGGCAAATGATTCGGGAAATCTATCGGGTCCTAAAGCCGGGAGGTGTTTTCTGGTTTCGGATGACTACGGATTTTTGTGGAGTTTCGGAAAGAAGTATTTTACTGGAGAATGGAAAACATGCCCTTCCCGACGGTTCAGAGCGCTTTTTGCTGAATTCCAGCCATGTGGATAACTTACTGAAAATGGGTTTCCGGTTTATAGAACAGCCCAAGACCGTACATGTACTTGGCCTTCGGGAAATGGGGGTATTTTTGCTTGAAAAAATCTAGACAGAACAACCATTAAACCAATCCATGGAGCTACAATACGCCTTAGAATTGATCGGAACTTTTGTATTTGCCATTTCCGGAGCTTTAGCCGTCAGGGAAAAGGAGCACGATCTTTTTGGGGCAGGATTTACCGGATTTATCACTGCCATAGGCGGAGGTACACTTCGGGATATCCTTCTGGACAGCTACCCTCTGGTATGGATTGGAGATATCCATTTTCTCTATGCCATCCTATTGGGAATATTGGCCGCTTTTCTATTTCCCAACCTTTTGAGCCGGCTTCGCAAGACCTTTTTCCTATTTGACACCTTGGGGATTGGTTTTTTTACCGTACTGGGGGTAGAAAAGGCACTTAATCTGGGAGTTAGGCCAGAAATCGCAGCAATCATGGGAATGTTTACTGCAGTAATGGGCGGAGTCATTCGGGACACCCTTACCAATGAAATTCCCATTCTTTTCCGAAAGGAAATCTACGCATCTGCCTGCTTAGTGGGTGCGGTAGCTTATCTACTATTTGACTATTTCGGCTTGGAGCGAAACTACAACCTTTTGGTCTCTATGAGCATCATCATTTCTATCCGCTTGATCGCCATGAGGTACAAACTGAGCCTTCCCCGCCTGGATTGAATATAAACTGGCACTTTTTGCAGGAGAAAATAAAGAATTAGCCTTAAAAATTTGGGCAACAGGCGTTTTTATCTAATTTTTCCTTACTTTATTCGATATTTTGAAAAAGAAACTTTTCAGCCCTCTTAATGAACCCTAAAGACAGTATAGACTGGAAGTCGATTTTTGATCCGACCTCCCTGGTTTACATCGTAGTTGGAGTCGCCTTTGCTGCTGTAGCTTTGGAGGCATTTATGCTTCCCAACAAGTTTTTGGATGGAGGAGTGACGGGTATTGCGATTTTGGTGAACCTGGGATTTGGGGTGGATCTAAATCTGCTCTTGGTCTTGCTGAATATTCCTTTTCTGGCTCTGGGATGGAAGAAAGTGGGAAAAACCTTTGCTGTGCAGTCTGCTATTTCGGTTTTTCTCCTGACCCTAATCCTTCATTTCCTGGAGTTTCCCACGGTGACTCAGGACAAGGTACTGATTGCGGTATTCGGAGGATTTCTGATGGGGACAGGAATAGGTTTGATTATCCGTGGAGGAGGCTTGATTGACGGCTTTGAAGTGATTACGGAGTATTTTCAGAAAAACTCCGCTCTTTCTGCAAGCGAAATCACCGTTTTCCTCAATTCCCTGATTATGCTATCGGCGGCATTCGTTTTTGGCATAGAACCTGCCATGTATTCTATCCTTACCTATTTTACCGCCATCAAGACCACCGATTATGTGGTGGAAGGATTTGAAGAATACACTGCACTGACCATCATCTCCAAGGAGGATGATAAAGTGAAGGAGCTGATCGTCAAAGAGTTTGGCAAGGCGATCTCGGTATATAAAGGGGAGCGGGGATATCTGCCCGAGACCTTTCATATTCATCACCCTTGTGATATCATAATGACAGTAGTAACCCGACTGGAAGTACACCGGATCAAACTGGCCATTCAGGCTATAGACCCAAAGGCCTTCTTCTATGTACAGACTATCAAGGAAGTCAAAGGAGGAGTCATCAAAAAAGTCGGAAAAAAACATGACTGATGGAATTTGAAACAATACAACATACGATCTATCGGGATATTCTGGAAAAGCTTCCGGCACACTTGACCTACCACAATCTGGCCCATACCGATTATGTGCTCAATCAGGCTGTTTCTCTCGCTAAAGAGGAAAATGTAAGTGCTAAGGATCTTGAACTTTTAAAACTTGCGGCTCTCTTTCACGATACGGGCTTTATCGATAATCCCAAAGACCATGAAGAAAAAGGATGCGTAATTGCCGAAGGCTACCTCTCCCAAGCCTATTCCAAAGAGGACCTCGACAAAATCAAAGGGATGATCATGGCGACCAAAATCCCCCAAAGCCCACAAAACCACCTGGAAAACATTTTAGCCGATGCAGATTTAGAGTACTTGGGAACTGACCTTTTTGAAGAGATTGGGGAATCACTTTTTGTCGAGCTCAAGCATTTCAACCCGAATTTTACCCAACAGGCCTGGGATGAATTGCAGCTGGTATTTATGGAAAAGCACCACTATCACACCGATTATTGCAGGATTCATCGGGAGCCTAAAAAGCAGGAAAACCTGCTGAAGGTAAAGAAAAGGTTGGGGTTGGTTTAGTCCAATTTGAGCTCCATCACCGCAAAGCCCAATTCATCATTCACATTCACATAAGACCAGAGCTTGCCGTCTTTGAGGAAGAGAGGCATTTCAGGAGAAATAAAAAGGGTAGTTTCTCCAAGCTGATTCAGGTCCATATCAAAAAGCGTGACTACATTTTTGTAGTTCTTTTTTCCTTCCTTACTGCTTTCCGGTTCCTGAGAAAATCTCCAAATCCGCCTTTCTTCAGGATCAAAAACATAACTTCCAAATCGTACTTGATCGCCCGATTCGGCCATGAGGTCCTCTAATTCTCGGAAGGATTCTGCCGTTGATTTTTCCGGTATTTTCTTTTGGTCGGAAGTAAGCTGGGAGTGGTGGATTTTAAGCATCAAAGTGTCCTTGGCCAAATCCAAAATATAAACCTCATTGAAGTGGGCAGAGGATATGAGTACTTGCTCACCCACTTCTGTCAAAAATATCCGCTCCATGGTGCTCATTCTGAGCGCTCCGCCTTCAATTAACCTAAAGGTAAATGGCTCTAATTTTTTGCCAAGATCAAAGGGGTATTTCCTGACAGTAAGGTCATCCATGGAAATCACCAGCATCCCCGCTTGGGCCTGTCCTTTGGAAAAATAGGTGGAAATAAAGGATTTTCCGTCTGCGGTAATCAACGCCTCCGACCCCACTGCATCTTCCGGATCCAATCCGCTCAAAGTCTCCGGAGTCAACTTTATCATCCTCATGGAATCCAGACCCGGATTGAAAATCCGCAATTCCCACAAACCGATAAAATAGATATTCCCTTGGTTATCCGTCTGGATCAATTGCGCATCGCCTGTACCCAATGGACCTTCCCGTTCCATCTTGATTTTTTTCAACAAGCCCCGACTTTCGAGGTCAATCTGCTCCAGTTCGAAGTCTTGAAGATTAAAGTTGAAAAGCAATCCTTGGTCTCTAGAAATTGTAGAGCCATTCAATCCCCATTGAAGGAAAAGAAACTCTTCTTTGGAATCGATCATCACGGTATCTATCGTGACCGTAAGGTTCTCGAGAATATTGCCGGACTTTGACTCTTCAGAAGATTGGCTTCCGCAGGAAAAAATCAAGGGAAGCAAAAGAAGTACTGCCAGTTTTCTCATTTAGAATTAGAATTTAAAATCCATCACCGCAAATCCCAATTCGTCTTCCACATTGACATAGGACCAAAGCTTGCCGTCTTTGAAGAATGGGTATGCTGGCACACTGGTCAGGTCTTTCAGTTGAGTTTCACCGATCAGCTTAAAGTCTTTGTCGTAGGCAAAAAGATAAACATCAGATTTTTGTTTTTTATTTAAACCTTCAATGGGCAAAAAGCTCCTTCCAAATCGGAAGAATTGCTGCGATTGTTCATCCCAAAGAAATTTCTCAAAACCTACCTGGGTGGTTAGCTTACCAATCTCATTTTGAAATTCATTTTGAGTAGATACTTCGTTCCTTACCTGTGCATCTTTTCTATTAGGGACCAATTTATGCTTATAGGAAACCAGATTTAGAGAGTCTGAGACTACATCATAAAGATAAATTTCACTTGTCGCTGAACTTCGGATTACTACAATACCCCCAAACTGTTGAAGTGATAATTGCTCAAGAAAAGCAGACTGAATTTCGGGATCCTTCCAAATAATTTTAAACCTTCCAATTATGTCCATTGCAGGAATATCCAGAATTTTGCCTTTTTGATCAAGATATGTAGCTACCAAAAAGTCTCTTTCCCCGTCCATAAAGTCTCCTGGCAAGGAGAAAAAATGCTTTGCATCCGAGCCTACCAAAAGATCTGAACTAGCGTGAACTTCTAATTCTTTTGAAAGACCTTGAATGTTTTCTGATGTTAGGTTGATTTTATTCTCTAATTCTCCTTTTGCATTGACAATTGAATTTGCACGAAAACCTTTAAAAAAGAACCCCCCATTATTCAATGCCTGAATACCAGTGATAAACTGACCTATTCCATTAGGACCTTCCTTATCAAACTTAGAAATAACTTCCAATTTAAGTTTGTCTAAATCGATCTTAGCAATAGAATAGTCCTTTTCATTAAAGAGAAAGAGTGATCTCCGATCTGAACTAACGTCTGCTAAACGTAATCCCCATGCAAGATTAAGAATATCTTTCCCTGAGTCTACCATAACAGTATCCACGGTAAAAGTCAAATTCTCCAAAATATTGCTGGATTCGGCTTTTTCAGAAGATTGGCTTCCGCAGCCAAAAATCAAGGGAAGCAAAAGAAGTACTGCCAGTTTTCTCATTTAGAATTAGAATTTAAACTCCATCACCGCAAAGCCCAATTCATCATTTACATTGACATAAGACCAAAGCTTGCCGTCTTTGAAGAAGGGGAATTGGGGAACTTGATTTAATTTTTTAATTTCAGTCTCTCCCAAAAGGTTGAAATCTTTGTCATACCCAAAGAGGAATACTTTTTTAGAAAAAGTTGGATCATAATTATGTCCAGGCTTAAGGATTGACCCGAATCGAAAATAAATCTGTCTTGAGTCATCATAGATTAAATCTCCAAAAGCGATTTGAGGGAGGAGGTTATGATAAGCAAACTCAAATTGCTTCAAAGTAGTAAAAGACCTTGTTGGAGGAAGATCCTTTTGTTTCGGTACTAACTTATGGTCAGGTGAAGTGAAAGCTAATTCACCAGATGCAATGTCGTATGTATAGATATTACCACATCCTTCAGAATAAACTAGAATCCTATTTTTTTCCAAAACAAGGGTCATCTCAGCCATATTTGCAACCGCCGAATTAATTCCTTCTTTATAAACGAGGTCAAATCGAGTGAGAGATTCAAAATTGGGAAGAGGTACTACCTGAGTTTTTCCTGAAATTTTCTCATAGATAGCTATGCTTATCTTTTCTCCTTCAGAATCCGTAGGGAGTGTAAATATTTTTTGATAGAACGAATGATACTGGAGTTGATGGAAAAGTGTTATTTCTTGCCCAAGTGTGAGTTGGGAAAATTCTTTTGGGCTCAATGATATGGTCTCCAGTTTCGCTCCTTTAGAATCATAAATTCCGATTCTCCCATAATCTGACATTAGAAACTTTCCTCCCTCAAGAAGTTGAAAATACCAAACCAAAGGGGGAATGCTGTTTGGTCCATCTTTTTCAAATTTGACAAGCTCTTGCAATCGTTTACCCTTAAGGTCAAAAATGTATAGCGTACCAAGACTTGGATGGAGCGCATATAGTCTGCTTTTATCCTTAGAAAGGCTTGATCGAGATAATCCAAATGGAAGATTGACTAGTTCTTCCCCGGAATCAATCACCAACGTGTCTATTGTGAATTCTAACCTTTCAAAGGAAATCTTGGGTAATTGAGAATTAGACTTTTTTTCCTGAATAACTAAGGGAAGATCCATCTCACTAGCCTTATCTGGAGCCCCCTCAATATTTTTCTCATCTTTTTGAACTTCGCCATCATTCTTACTTTCTATAATTATGTCCGGCTTTTTGCTGTCGCAAGCAAGCAATAATGACAGGTAAATGAAGATTTGAATCCGTTTCATATAACTAAATTAATGTAAACCCGCTTTCTTGCCAGTAACGAAATTTTATAAATGATCACCTAGACTTTGCTAGATGACCGTAAGATGTTTTAGGGTGAGGGGAGTAAAATATATCGGGGCCACATCTATAAACATTCCTAACCCGGAGGCCGTGGGAAGACGAGGACATTTTTATCTAATGGCATCATTGCGGAAAATCATGATTAAAACTTAAAATCCATCACCGCAAAGCCCAATTCGTCTTCCACATTGACATAAGACCAGAGCTTGCCGTCTTTCCAGAAATAGTTCTCGGGAACTTGCTTAAAACCTTCGATTTTGGTTTCGCCTAAAACATTAAAATCTTGATCATAGGCAAAAAGAAAGACTTCAAAAGTGGGAGGATCTCCTCTGTTTTCACCGAGAAATGTTTTCTTTCCCAGCCTCAAATACATCTTTCGGGACTCATCCCATCGAGGTTCCAGGTAGTTCAGTTGGGCAAAGACCTTTTTCCGATCTTCGAAAAACTGATTTTCATCCGTGGGAAGATTAGCTACGGTGACGTCCATCCGGTTGGGAAAGTTCCGGTGCTGAATGGGCACAAAATTCAAACTGTCCGTCTCAGAATTCAGCCAATAAATCCCACTCATAGCTCCGGAACTAATCAGAAGCTGACCATTTTCTATGGCCATAAAACTTCCCGGCCCATAGTATCGAAACATTTTGGTTTCACCCGATGTGGTAATGAGCGTTCCCGAAAACTCCCTTACGGATTTCATTTCGGGAATGGGCTTGATTACCGCTTCTTTAGTCTTGGGATCAATAAGGTAGAGTTCATGTTTTTGCAAAACTTCAAAAGAGGGCTGAGTATAAATTCGGTTTCGAGAAAAATCATAGAGCGCCCTTTGATATAGATTGCTGAAGTCATTGGCCAGATCAGAGTCTATTCCATTTGGGGTCACATTTAGAGATTCAGTGATTTTTCCTTCTTTCGAAAAGATAGCCTGAGTAGAAAAACCCTGAATAAACAGTTCTCCTGCTGACCCCAACTGAAAACCCACCAAATAAGGCCCCACACCATCCGGGCCTTCTTTTTGAAAGGGCGTTTTCCGCACTAGCTTTAACCTATTGAGGTCAACCTCTACGAGATTTAAGGGATCTCTTTCAAAAAAATAAAGAGAACCCCCATCCTTGCTGATTACTTTGGCTCCGAGACCACTGTTGAGAACAAATATATCCTCCCCTGAATCTATCAAAACCGTATCCACGGTGTAAGTCAAATTCTCCAAAATATTCTTAGTTTCCGCTTTATCTGAAGAATTACCTCCACAGGAAAAAATCAAAGGCAGGAAAAGAAATGATACTAGTTTTTTCATCAGATACTAAAATGAGGTAGTTGATTGCTAGTTGTTTATGATTAATTCTCTTTCAGAGGGATTTCGACCTCCACCATTTTTCAGGTTTAGATTCAAATCCATCACCGCAAAGCCCAATTCGTCGTCCACATTGACATAGGACCAAAGCTTGCCGTCTTTGAAGAAGGGGTTGCTAGGGACTTTGGTCAATTTTTCCAATCGGGCCTCTCCGACGAGATTTAATTCCTCGTCGTAAGCAAAAAGATACACCTCGGACCTTCGTTCGGCATCCGGATTAGACTTAGGCAGCGAAATACTACCAAAGCGGAAGAATAGTTTGGATTCGGGATCCTCGAAAAAGCGCTGAAAACCAATCTGCTGATTGATTTTTTCATTCTCTGCCTGAAACTCCTCCTGAGATTCTACCTCCGACCTTACACTTACCTCTTTGCGATTGGGTACCAGCGAATGTTGATACATCTTCAATTCCAAAGAATCATTCTTGGGGTCGTAGATATAAATATCACTTGAGGCAGAATTACCAACTACGACCTTCTTTCCCAATTCCTGCAAGTTCACCTCTTGAATAGATACACTCATCATGTCTTTGGAACTAAGGACCACCCGGAGTTCTGAGGCGATATCCATAGCGGGGATGTCAATTATTTTTCCTTTCAAACTGGGAAAATCTGCAACCAGCAAATCCCTTCCCCCTTCAAAAAAGTTGCCGGGAAGGGAAAAAATATTTCTTCCATCGCTACTTATCATCAAACCATACCACGCATTGGATTGCTCTACTTCAGAAAGGCTGTCAATCTTCTCTGGCAAAAACTCGATATCCATCTCCTTTCTGCCGTCTGTATTAAATACAGCATTTGCCTCAAAGCTTGCAAAGAGAATCCGTCCGTTAGGAAGCAGTTGGATTTTGTTCATGTAATTCCCGATTCCATTAGGCCCTTCCGGTTCGAAAGGAATCTTTTTTTCCAATCTGAGTTGATTCAGATCAATAACCGAGAGTTGGTGGTCTGTCATATCCAAGAGAAAAAGCGTTTTCCTGTCCGGGGAAATATCTGCCAATCTCAGCCCCATCGACAAATTGATAATCTCTTCTCCTGAGTCTACCAAAACGGTATCTGATGTGAAAGTGAGATTTTCAAGGATATTGCCTGAACCTAGTTCTTGAGATGATTTTTCCCCACAGGAAAAAAGAATAGAAAACAGTGAAAAAAAGAATAGCTTTCTCATAGAAAATAATTTTTCTACTAAGAAAGCGAGAATAAACTAAGATCAAAGAATAGTTTCTGATTTTTGGGAATCTTAACGATTTACCGCCTTGATGATCAGGTCAAAGACTGACGTGGGTTGGATTCGCTCAGCGTCTAGAATACCGGAATCGGCCACCAAAAGCGGCTTGTCCAAATCGGACTCAGGAATGCGCCCATGGGCACCCTTCACCAGGGTAGCATCTAGAGGAATCACATCCATCAGGTAGCGGAATCCGAGCTTTTTCTTCAGGACTTTGGAGCCGATTTTCAGAATAGGAACCTTGATCGCCGGGTCCAGCACCAATTCTACCGGATCGTAACCGGGCTTGCGGTGGATATCCACACAGCGGGCATAGTCAGGCGCTTTGGCATCATCCAGCCAGAAATAGTACGTAAACCAAGAATCTGCATCCGCGATCACCACCAAATCACCCGAGCGGGCGTGGTCGATGTGGTAGTCTTTTTTGCCTTGGGTATCGAGTACCTTTTCAATACCCGGAGTCTTTTCCAGGAGGGCTTTCACCTCAGCCAATTTGGAGTGATCGTTGACATGGATGTGCGCGACTTGGTGATCTGCTACCGCAAAAACGGCCGAGGTTCCGGCATCCAGTGTCTCCCGACCCAACTCATTTTTCACCTGAATCCATCCTTTCTCACGGAAAATTCGGTTGAGATGCACAGGTTTATTTACACTCGTAATCCCATACTCTGAAAGCAACAAGACCTCAGCACCACGATTTTCAAAGAAGGTAATCAAGTCCTTGGCTAAGTCATCCACTTCGCGGAGATCTTTGGAAATCTTCGAAAAGTCAATGCCATACTTCTGCAGATTGTAATCCAAGTGGGGAATGTAGATCAGATTGAGCGTGGGATTGTACCATTCCTCCACTTTCTTGGCAGCCTCAGCGATCCATTTGCTGGATTCAATAGTGGTATTGGGTCCCCAAAAAGTAAAGAGCGGAAACTGTCCCAACTCGGCCTGCAGTCGATCCCGCAGTTCCATCGGCTGAGTATGGCAGTCGGGTAGCTTGCGTCCGTCAGCTGGATACAGCGGGCGCGGAGTCACGGCATAGTCGGCAGAGGAGTACATATTATACCACCAGAACATGTTGGCTACCGTGAACCCTGGATTTTCTTTTCGAAGCACTTCCCAGACTTTCTCGGCCTGCACCAGTTTGTTAGACTGGCGCCAAAATTTGATTTCGCACTCGTCCTGAAAGTACCAGCCATTGCCTACGATACCGTTTTCAGTCGGCCATTTTCCGGTCAGGTACACCGATTGTGCCGAGCAAGTCACCGCAGGAAGTACGGGTTCGACCACGGCTTGCTTCTTGGAAGCAATCCATTTTTTCAAAAAAGGCGTATGCTCACCGATCACTCGGGGAGACAAGGCAACGATATCTAGGACTACTGTTTTTTTCATGGTTAAACTCTAAAATCAACGGGCTGCACCCGGTTTTGCTAATTTTATAAGGCCCAGATTTACGAATTCAGATTTACGATTTACGACCTGAAAATGAACTTCAACCTTTCTTCTAAAAAGGTTAAGCTTTTGATTAAAAGGTTGAAACTACTCCGCCCCTCGTAAATCGTAAATCAAAAATCGTAATTATAGGAACCTTTATTCCATTTCCAATTCTCCTATCACCCAGCTCAACTCCCTTGCTATTGATTCTCCCAAGGTCAGGTGCGTATCTTCAGGGAGCACTTCCCAAGTATAGGTTTCCACTTCCAAGTGTTTGGTGATTCCTGAATTGGATAAAATTTGATTGAGTACAAGGGAAATGTCGCTCTGTGTAGACTGGAAAGCGCCATAATTGTCCAAAAAGACCGGCACGTGGAAGTGGATTCTCCATTCCAGATCTTTGGTTTTTTCCAAATGCTCGATAGCCTGAGGCAGGTCCGGATAGGAACCAAACTTCCCGTCTTTTCTCCTTGCCACCACTTGATGCAGGTAGGTCGATTCGGCAAATTCTTGCAAGCGTTTACTCAAGGTAAACCGCTCGATTGCGGACTCCGGAATTATTACTTTGAGCGCTGCCGAAATCTGAATCTTACCGACTTGAATTCCTGCAGATTTAAGTTTTTCGAAAGTTTCTGCTGGGTTTTCATAGACGATTGCGAAATGACAGACGTCATAGCAGGCCTGGATGTGGGTCTTGATGAGCCTTTCAGCCTCTTCTGCAGTAATTCCCAACTTTTCAGTCAGAGCTGCTTTTCCTTTTGGCAAAAGCCAATTCTGAAAAAAGCTGATCAGTTCGTCCGAATTTTCCAGAATCCCATCTGGCTCGGGTTCGATGTCCAAATGGAGCAACTTTCCGGTTTCCTGATGGATTTTTGCCAATTCCTCTACCACTTCGATCAGGTGAAAGGTGGATTTCTCAATGGCTTCATTTTTTGCTTTTTCGCTGGAAAACCAATGCCGGTAGGAAAGCGGGGAAGTGGAGATTCCTCCTTCCATACCTTCTGGCAGAAGTTGAGCTAAAATCTGAAAACTCCGAACGGTGTACTCTTTTCTTTCAACAGTTGTCCAATCTGGACTGTGGACATTTTCTTTCACTTTGGTACGGTGGAAGCCACCATAGGGAAAGCAATTCAGGGTAAAAACATAGGCATTGGCCTTTTTTAGCCATTCCTTAAACTCCTGCATTCGTTCAGGTCTCTGCAAAATCAGGGAAGCTTCATGAGAAAGCCGAAGCCCGATTCCAAAAGGGCCTTTGTGTTTGAGTCGATTTTTTACCTCAGGGATGTAAATTTTGAGGTTTTCGAAGGTCGCGTCCCAAGTCTCTCCGGGATGGATATTGCTGCAATAGCTGAGGTGAAAGTCATGAATTTGCATAGGCTGGGAAAAAATCAGGAAGCGTGAACGGCAGACTTTTTCTCTAACCTACGAAGAATTTCCACTGATTTAAAGATCAAGTCATGATCCATTTCATGGACTTCAACTCCTTTACCCAGATTTTCCAAGAGCATTATGGTCAATTGACCTCCTAAGTGTTCCTGGAATTCTTTTAAGCCTTGAATTAGCTTTTCCCCCTGAAGTTCAGGTGCAAAAAGCTCGAACCCGAGGGTATGCATCAGGTGAATGATTCGATTAAAATCAGCTTCAGCAATTCTTCCCTGCAAATAAGAATAGGCCGAATCAAGGGCAATTCCAATAGCAACTGCTTCTCCATGTCGGATTCGGAAGTCGCTTAGTTTTTCCAGTTTATGCGCTGCCCAATGACCAAAATCCAAGGGTCTTGAGGAGCCAAACTCAAAGGGGTCTTTGCCGGCAATATGATCCATATGCATTTTGGCAGAGCGGATGATATGCACTTTCATGGGTTCCATTTCCCGGTTGGCCAAGGCTTCTGCATTTTGCTCCAACCACTCAAAAAAGGACAAATCCTTGATCAAGGCCACTTTGATTGCTTCGGAGATTCCCGCTCTCCAGTCCCGATCATCCAGGGTTTTGAGGAAGTTGAAATCATTCAAAACAGCCACGGGAGGCACAAAGGTGCCGAGGTAATTCTTTTTGCCGAAGGCGTTAACACTGTTTTTCACGCCAACCGCAGAATCATTTTGGGACAAAACGGTGGTAGGAATCCGAATCAGACGGATGCCCCGATGGGAAATGGCCGCAGCAAAACCGACCATGTCCAAAACAGCACCACCACCAATCACAGCGATGTAGGAATGCCGGTCAATACCATAGAGATGCGTGGCCTCAACGATCTTTTGGTATTCGGATTCCTCATTTTTGCAGGCTTCGCCACCGACAGCGATCATGGGTTCGGTGGCCAAAGTGAAAACATCTGAATGGGCCTCAGCATAGCTTTTCACCTGATTGATCAGATTTGGATGGGTGTTTTTCACTCCACTGTCGATCACAAAAAGTACTTTGGGAATGCGCTCGCCACGAAGGACATTGGCGAGGATTTGATTTTGGATATCAAATAGATTCTCGGTAAAAGCTACCGGGTAGCGGAAAGGAACCGAAAAGGACTGTTCGAGAATCGTATTCATGGCTTAAGGCAATAGGTTATTCGGGTTTTCTGTCAACCTGGATTATGCATTAGAAAATCTACTACGACCTCAAAATACTTCAAAATCAGTCGTTTCACTTCACTTTTCGATCTCACCGTAGCGGTGCTACGCCTCGATCTCCAAAGTGACTGATTTTCTTGTATTTTAAGCTCTCGCTACGAATTCTAATGCATACTTCAGGTTTAAGACAAATTGTGAAAGAAATTGGTTTAAATCGGACCTAGGTTACAGCAAATTTTTTGGCTAACCAAAGGGAAATAGGAAGAAGCAGCAAAACGATGATTCCAATGGGCCAACCCGAAAAGGCAGAAGCCAAAGATGCATTCACAATAATCAAGGAAATAACGGCAGCTTTCACGGATTTGCCGATGAATTTGGGTTCTTGAGTTCGGATGGCTTTCGCCAAAGGTGGAAAGATCATATAGCCCAGCAAAGCTAAAAAAGGAATCACTTGCAGGTATCCCGGACTCTCCAGATAAGCTAGGCCAAAAATCGCGAGAAAAATAAAAGCGTACATCCCGCCTCCGGCAAAAAGCGCTTTTCTGTTTTTCCCATGCACTTCACCTCTGCTGATCATGGTAATGGCTGCCACATAGATCAAAGGCAAAAGGCCGATTGGCCAGATTTTCTCCAAAACCTCAGGAGCCACACTCACTCCAAGAAGTAGATTTCCGGATCTGCAAAGACCCATATTGATCGGACCAAATATTCGCTGATGTTTTCCCCAGTAATCATACAACACCGCACAGGCCGCAACAGCAATGGCTAAAAATCCAGCTATAGGATTGACCTGAAATGCACAGATAATCCCAAAAACCAAGAGAAGGGATGACATCAAAAAAGCGGAACTCTTAGAAGCTCTTCCGCTTGGAATAGGCCGCTCAGGCCTTTCGATGGCATCCAACTCGGCATCTGCGACATCATTGAAGGCTACTCCACCTGCATACAAACCAATTGTACTCAATGAAAGCCAAAGCAGTTTCCACCAAAATTGCTGATCTCCATAAATCCAGTTGGTAGCCATATAATCCCAGGCTCCGGCAATAGCAAAACCCGCCCAGATATCTGCGATCGCGGTGATCACATTGGCTGGGCGGGTCAGTTGGAGGTAAGCGAAAATCTTTGTGTTTTTCATAGATCAGTTTTCTACCCGATCGGCAGGTCCTTCAACACGAGGTACCTGACCTCCGCGAAGTACAGAATTTCCTCCCAGTTTTTTGGTCTGATCGATCGGCGGGGCCTTCAACCAATCGTCCTCATGCATTTGACCGCTTAGTCCAAAAACTGTAAGTGCATTAGAATAAGTTGTCATTCGTACATGTTCTTCAGGAATTCCCATTTTGCGCATCAGGTTGGCGGTCTTTGGCACCGCCAAGGGATCAGAAATCCCCCAATCTGCAGCAGAATTGACGATAATTCGCTCGGGACCGTATTGCTTGACGATCTCGACCATTCTTTCCGAACCCATTTTGGTGTGTGGATAAATGGTAAAAGCAGCCCAAAATCCTCTATCCAAGACCTCTTTTACCGTTTCCTCATTGTTGTGATCGACTACGACCCAACCTGGATCCATGCCATGCTCTTCGGCCACATCCATGGAGCGAGTGGTACCTTTCTTTTTGTCCCGGTGAGGAGTGTGGATAAGTACGGGCAAGTTCACATCCTTCGCCAGTTCCAATTGGAGGCGATAAAATCTATCCTCAGCTTCAGTCTGATCGTCATAGCCGATTTCCCCAATGGCCACTACTCCCTCTTTTCCTGCGTACAACGGAAGCAATTCCATCACTTGCTCAGCCAAGGGAATATTGTTAGCCTCTTTGGAGTTCAGCCCCATCGTGCAATAGTGAACGATTCCAAACTGACTGGCACGAAATCGCTCCCAACCCACGAGGGTAGAAAAGTAATCTTTGAAAGAACCTACCTCGGTACGCGGTTGCCCCAACCAAAAGGCGGGTTCGATGGTGGCGACGATGCCTGCTTTTCGCATGGCTTCGTAGTCATCTGTGGTACGAGAGACCAGGTGAATATGGGGATCTATGTACATTTCCATGGTATATGCTATGTGGATAAGTGTTTAAATTATTCGAAATTCGGCTGATTAAGCTCTTTTTTCCTGAAAATCTTTTCCGATTTTCTGCCAGGATATTTCTCCGTATTCTATCGCTGAGATTATTTCCTGAAAAGACTTCAACAAATCTTTTGCTGGAGCAAAGTCCGATTGGTAAGCCGCTAAAACCCCGGCTTCCACCTCCAATTGATCTTCAGAAAAGATCACTTTCTTCAAATCTTCCAGCAAATGCTCATTCAGGAACGGAACTACCAATCTCCAGAGCTCCGGCATCACGGGTCTTCCGGCTGCCCAGCGTTCGTGTGCAAAGTCAGAAGCGATTTCCGCCAATGCCTGATTTCTTCTTTCCTCCAAACCCTGAATCCGATAAATCGGACGCTGCATAAAGATGGACTTCAAGACCATCTGATTCCAGTTGGCCTCCGGGAATCTTTCCTTGGGATAGGGATTATTCAGCGCAATGGCATCAAAAACCACGGTCATATTGGTTCGGCAGCCTTCAATCGCCCGGGAAAGCATTTCTTCCTGATAAGGTATCAAAGGGAGTGCTGCATACAAAGCTTGCTGCTCATGCAAGTCTCCTGTTTCAAAAAGCTGATTAACAGACTTGAGCCAGGCTTCCTTTTCTGCCGAATAATTCAATAGGAGGTAAGTTCTAGCCGTTTGCAATACATCCCAATGTGATGCGTCAAAACCAGCAACTAGGCTGCTTGCTTCGTTTTTTTCAGCTTCTGACAAATTCAATGGATCTTTTTTGAAAAATCGGGAAGCTTGGGAAAAGGCAAGGAAAAACTTGGTAGGAGAAGCTTCTTGCTGGACCTTCTCAACTTGCTTGGAAAGCCAATCCAAGGAGCTTTTTTCTGCTCTTTTTTGGAGCAGGTCAAGAAGAAAATCGCTTGGTTTATTTTGGGTTTGCATGAAATGCGCTTATTACAATTTGTTAAATAAAGAACGCCCAAATCTGGGATAAAATCCAAAGCAAAATGCGTTGATCGGTTGAAAAAACGGCCTTTCCTGACAAAAATCAGTACTGGGCTGTGCTGAAGCAATAAATGGATTTAACCTTATAACTTAGAAAACAGAAACCCGAACTTGTATTTCTATGAAATCCAACCTAAAGAAAATGCTGGACGGAGAGACCTACGACTCCCGTGACCCCGAACTACTAGAACTTTACCATCGGGCCCGGGCCTTGATTTTGTCCTACAATACTTGTGACAGTCGGGATTTGAATCGGAGAAGTGAGCTTTTAACTCAGCTTTTAGGAAAAGTGGAAAAAGGCGTTTGGATCGAAGCACCCTTCTTTTGTGACTACGGGGTAAATATCGAGATCGGAGAAAATACCTTTATCAATACGAATTGCATGTTTTTGGACGACAATAAAATCAAGATCGGCAAGAACGGGCTGATTGCTCCCTATGTGCAGATTTACACAGCCACTCACCCGCTAAAGGCGTCCGACCGGATCTATCAGGATGGGGAAGGCACCCGCTACCATACCTCCACCAAACCCGTAACCATCGGTGACAATGTCTGGATTGGTGGGAATTCGGTGATTTTTCCTGGTATCACCATAGGAAATAATGTCACTATCGGTGCCGGTTCGGTGGTCACCAAAGACCTTCCTGATGATGTCTTGGCTTTTGGAAATCCCTGTCGAGTGGTTAGGGAATTTTAAAAATTTTATGCTAATTCCTCTTCTCGACTTAGGTGAGACCGGATTGCTTCCGCTACAAGATTATTCAATGACATCTTTTCTTCCATCGCTTTCAAAGCTGCTTTTTGGTGAAGACTTGCAGAAATCCGAACATTAAAACTGCCTTTAAATGGTTTTTCTGGAGTATTTCCTTCTTGCTTACAAATGGTCAAATACTCATCCACGGCAGATTTGAAATCATCTTCTAATTGTTTTCCTGTTTCTCCTTCATAAGAAATTAGACCTCTGATTCCGAGAACTTTTCCAAACATCAAATTGTCCTCAGGGCTGTATTCAATACTTCCAGTATAACCCTTGTATTCTAAATATTTCATAAGTTCAATATTTCCTTGATCTGCTTTAGTTGATAATGTTTCATTATACCGCTTGGGTGAGGTTTATGTATCATTATTGGTACACCTTCTTCATTTTCGAACCTTACTCTGGAGCCAGAAGTCTTTCCTTTTTTTACCTCATAGAAATCAAAATATCCAAGGAGACTAACCATTTCATCGAAATGAAAGTCTTTAGGCATTTCTAGAAATCGAGCCAGGAGTTTTTCTTTTTTTGACACAACCTAAAGTAACTGAATATAGTTGCAAAAGCAAAAATGTTTTTAGAATCCTTCTGATATCCACAAGCGGTTCGCAAAGTTTCCAAACTGCCTCTATTTTTATCTCCTAAACTAAATCGCTATGAAATCGAGCATGACCAAAGCGTCAAATTCGGCTAATCATCCGAAATGTGAGATTCCATGTGACCATTGAAAAATCTACAAACACATGAAAAAAATCTACCTGTATGGTCTAGGTTTGATGCTTTTGCTGACTGGAAAAGTCCAGGCTCAAAACCAGGAAGTCATCGATGCCATTATCAAAGAGGCCAGTGAAAATTCACAATTAGAAACGCTCGCCCATGAACTCCTGGACGGGATTGGCCCAAGACTCGTGGGTACTCCTCAGATGCAGCAGGCTCATGAATGGGCCGAAAAGCAATACCAAACTTGGGGAATCGAAGCCCGCAATGAAAAATGGGGCGAATGGAGAGGTTGGGATCGTGGGATTACTCACATCGATATGGTCGAGCCTTGGGTTCGAACCTTAGCTGGAACCCAGCTTTCCTGGAGTCCTGCATCGCCTGAAGGTGGCTTGACCGCCGAAGTGATTGTTTTGCCTGATTTGCAAGACTCAGTTGCATTTCAAAACTGGCTCCCATCTGTGAAAGGCAAATATGTCATGATTTCTGCCCCACAGCTCACCGGTCGTCCGGATGGCAATTGGGAGGAATGGGCTACTGAAGAATCTTTCGAAGCCATAAAAGAGAAAAGAGCAGCCTTGGAGAAAGCTTGGCTTGAGCGAACTCAAAAGACTGGGAAAAACCGTTCTTCACTTCCCATTGCACTCGAAAATGCCGGCGCAGTAGGGGTCGTCACTTCCTATTGGTCGCGGGCTCTGGGTGCAAATAAAATCTTTTCCGCTTCCACAAGACAAGTGCCCACCATTGACCTTTCGATAGAGGACTACGGAATGCTGTTTCGTTTGGTAGAAAGCGGCAAAAAGCCGAAAATCCATGTCAATGCCCAGTCTAAAGAAACCGGATTACAACCTACACTAAACACCATTGCGCAAATCAAAGGCAGCGAAAAGCCTGAGGAATATGTCATGCTTTCTGCCCATTTGGACTCTTGGCAGGGCGGCACCGGGGCAACGGACAATGGTACCGGTACCATTCTCATGATGGAAGTGATGCGCATCCTGAAAAAAGTCTACCCCAATCCCAAGCGAACTATCTTGGTTGGCCATTGGGGTTCGGAGGAGCAAGGGCTTAATGGTTCCCGCGCTTTTGTAGAAGATCACCCTGAGATGCTGGAAAAAATCCAGGTGCTTTTCAACCAAGACAATGGTACAGGCCGAATTGCCAATATCTCTGGTCAAGGCTTCGTAGACAGCTACGAATACATCGGCAGATGGCTCAATAAAGTACCGAGAAACATCACCAGAGACATCGAGACTTCCTTCCCCGGAAATCCGGGTTCGGGTGGAACTGACCACGTTTCCTTTGTAGCTGCGGGAGTACCTGCCTTTAACCTAAGCTCCTTGAGCTGGGATTATGGTACGATCACTTGGCATACCAACCTGGATACTTACGACAAATTAGTTTTCGATGACATAAAAAATAACGCCATCCTCACAGCAATCATGGTTTACATGGCTTGTGAAGAAGAAAACATGGTTTCCAGAGAACGAAGAATTCCAATCGATTTCCGTACCGGAGAACCAACCGATTGGCCTACACCAAGATCTCCTACTCGACAGGGGGGAATTCTCTTCCAAAGAATCTCCAGATAAGAGAGGCTATCTGGAAAATTAAATTTGCCCCCCAAAGCGTAGTCGAGTAGCCTTCGATTCTGCTCTGGGGGGCATTTTTGAATCCTTAAGGGTGGTTGAAAATCCCCTTTACTTTTTCTCTAAAAGCGAATTCCCATCCCAATTTTTTCTTTGGCTATCGGGAACTTGAATTTGCAAAAAATCAACCAAGCTCGGTAAGATATCCACCATCGCAGCTTTTCGGGAGCGAAAGCGGTCATTCAAGTTTTTTGCATTGCTCACCATCCAGATTTCACGGTCAGAATCACTTTGACCTCCATGATCTTTGAAATCGGGAGCTTTTCGGCCGTGATCTGTAGTAATCCAGATCAGCCATTCTTCGTCAAAATTTTTCTCTCTAAACCGAAGAGCTTCCCAAATCCTCCCAACCTGTTCATCTGCCAATTCAATTGCGGCTGTCAATTGCGGACTTTTTCCATAGCGATGACCCATGTCATCCGTGAATTCCAGATAAACCCAGGATAAATCCGGTGCTTGGTTTTTCAATACATGGGCCGCTTCAAAGGAAACCAGATTATCGATTTTTCGGATGTAATCCTTCCCTTCATCATGTGGATAAGTCAAGGTATCCTTTTCAAATCCGTCAAAAACAAAGTCCAATTTCAGGTTTCCGGTTTCTTTAAGCCCTTCTCCCAACAGCTTGGTTCGATTATCTTCCCAAGTGGAGAAAATAGCAAGTTTTGCCTCAGGCTTAGCTTCTCGCAATAGTCTAAAAACAGTCCAGTAGGAATAATCCGGATCAGCAATATCATTATCCCAAACGTTATGCTTATTGGCCCAAGTCCCGGTCAAAAGGGAATTATACCCAACCGCAGAGATGGTGGGAGTTTGAGTGGGGCCATCTTTTTCTCCTCCCGTGTAAGCCCTTGCATAGCCCCCAATTTTTGCAATTGCATCCAAATTAGGGGTTTGCGCCTTCTCCAATTCCCCAGCAGGAATTCCATCCAAAATGATAAATACCGCCTTTTTTTCCTGCGCAAGAATCGTATCGACAAAAAAAACAGAAATCAAAAGGAACAAAAAACCAATGCTACATCTCATATCTAGATGAATTACCTGTTAGAAATAAAGTGGAATTTGTATCTTTTACCAAACCCCAACACTATGAAAAAAACATTTTTTATTCTCCTCTTTATTTCCTTCGGAATACCCATTAAAGCCCAGTCTTTAGCCGATTACCTTTCCGCTCCTTTTCCCACCTCTTTGACAGCAAGCCCGGATGGGAAAACCATCGCTTGGGTTTTTAATGACCAAGGACAGCGAAATATTTTCTTGGCTCAAGCCCCTGATTTTTCTGCGAAGATGATCACAGATTTCAAAGGAGACGAAGGATTGGATTTGGGGCCAATTACCTTTTCTCCGGATGGAAAAACCCTGCTTTTTGTGAGGGGAAATAGCCGAAATTCTTCAGGTCAGGCTGCAAACCCCGCGCAATTGCAAATGAACACGGATAAAAAGATTTATTCTGTGGATCTTAATTCCAAAGAGAGTCGATGGTTTGCACCCGGAGCGTCTCCGATCTTTAGTCCGGACGGGGAGCAGGTGGCCTTTTTGATGGGTGGATCAGTTTATCTGAAAGCCTCCAAGGATACCAGCGAATCGGTCAAGCAGCTGTTTACCGCAAGAGGAAGTGCTTCTATGCTGGGCTTTTCACCGGATGGGAAATACCTGAGTTTTGTCTCCCAAAGAGGAGATCATTCCTATGTAGGGCTATGGAATCTGGAGAAAAAGGAGTTGAAATACGTGGAAACCAGTCTGGATTTTGATTCTTACCCAGCTTGGAGCTCGGATGGGAAAAAACTGGCATATCTCAGAATCCCCAACGTCAACAATCTGCTGCCTTTTACCTCAATCAAAGAAGCCAATCCCTGGAGCATCCGAATTTTTGATGTGGAAAAGTGGGAAGGCAGAGAAATCTGGAAAGCGGATCTAGGAAGAGGCTCTGTCATGGTGGATGATCTGCCGGCCCAAGACAGCAGGCTTTGGTGGGCCAAAGATGGGTCTCTGATTTTCCCCTGGGAAAAAAACAACTGGATGCAGCTGTATTCAGTCAATCCGGAAACGCAAGAAATCAAGCACCTCACTCCCGGAGAAGGCCAAGTAGAATGGGTGCATCAGTCGGTAGACAGAAATTCCCTTTTGGTCATGCACAACATCGTCGATATCGACCGAAGGCAAATTTCCGAACTTGACTTATCCACATTTTCTCTGAAATTGATCAGCGAACCAGAAACGATCAATTGGGGAGCTGTAAAGATCGAAAATGGCATAGCCTTTTTCTCTTCCGATTGGAACAAGCCCGGCTGGCCCATGATCCAAATCAATGGAAAAACACTGGTGTTGGCTCCTGAGCTTTTTCCAAAAAGCTTCCCCAAGTTTCATTCAGAGCCCCAACCCATTCAATTGACTGCAAAAGATGGTTTCCAAAGCTTCGGGCAACTTTTTCTGCCAAAAGACTATGATCCATCCAAGAAATACCCTGCGGTAATCTTTATCCATGGGGGCAGCCGTAGGCAGATGCTGCTTGGGTATAATTACGGAGCATACTATTCCAATACCTATGCAGCCCAGCAATATTTTGCTTCCCAAGGGTATATTGCTCTGACCTTAAATTATCGAAGTGGGATAGGATATGGGATGGATTTTCGGGAGGCGGAAAATTATGGAGGGGGAGGGGCAAGTGAAGTGCAGGACCTCTTGGCTGCTGCGGACTATTTGGCATCAAGATCGGATGTGGATAAGTCCAAAATTGCTCCCTGAGGAGGCAGCTACGGAGGATATATGACCGCCCATGCCTTGAGTCAGGCACCTGAAAAATTCCACGTTGGGGTAGACATTCATGGAGTACACAATTGGAACAATGATATCCCGGTTTTTGCGCCATGGTACGAGCCGGAGAAATTCCCTGAAATGGCCGAATTAGCCTTCAAATCATCCCCCATGGCCTATGTGGATAAGTGGGAAGATCCCGTGCTCCTTATCCATGGAGACGATGACCGAAATGTCCTTTTTTCAGAAAGCGTGGAGTTGGCTGAAGTACTTCGAAAACAGGGGGTTGAAGTGGAGCAAATCGTCTTTCCGGACGAAGTACATTCGTTCCTACTTCACCGAAATTGGGTGGAAGCTTTGACTGCCACTTTTGAGTTCATTCACAAACATTCCTCTGCAAAATGAAAAAGTTATCCACCTATCTTCTCTTGCTTTTTCTGGGCTTTCAAACTGCCTTTTCCCAGCAAAAAATACTGGAGGCCGCCTACCTTCAGGCCGAGCAAAACGGATTTTCCGGTGTGATTTTGGTCGCAGATGGAGGCAAAGTGCTTTCTGAAAAAGCCATTGGTTTCAGATCTTTTGAAAAAGGCATCCCTCTTCAGGTGACTGATGTCTTTGAAATGGCCTCCGTTTCCAAGCAATTCACAGCCATGATGGTCATGCTTTGTCAGGAAAAAGGACTTCTTCAGTTTGATGACTTGGCAGAAAATTACCTGGACGTCCCCTACAAAGGCATTAGCATTCGGCATTTGCTCACGCATACTAGCGGACTGCCGGACTATCAAGCAATCATGGATGCCCACTGGGATAAGAGTAAAGCCGCCGGCAATCCCGATATTTTGGAATACCTCAACCGTTACGCTCCGTCAAAGAGCTTTGAACCTGGAGAAAAATACGAGTACAGTAATACCGGCTACGTACTTCTGGCAAGTATTGTGGAAAAAGTGACCCAAAAGGATTTCATCGAGCTAAGTCGGGAATGGATTTTTCAGCCCTTGGGAATGAAAAACACAGCTATTCGAACTCTGGAGGAAAAGGCCCAAGTAGAGAACTTTGCCGCAGGACATTTAAAAGATGAAAGCGGAAAATATGTCAATGCCAATCAATTTCGCGCTTCCGATTACACCCTTTGGTTAGGAAACCGAAAAGGGCCCGGTAGAGTGAGCAGCACTGCGCAGGACTTGCTGATTTGGGACCAAGCGCTCTATTCCGGCAGATTGGTGAGTGAAAAAACGCTGAATGAGGCATTCAGCCCTATGATTTTGAACGATGGGACAAGAAGTTATTACGGTTTTGGCTGGGATATCGAACCCAAAAGCCCCTATGGAAAAATGGTCATGCACACCGGTGATAATCCCGGTTATCAAACGATCATTGTCCGCTTTATCGAAGAAAACAAAACCATTATCGTGCTTAACAACAATGCGCATCCGGATCAGATCAAACTGGTAGAAGCAGCTACTTTGGCTTTGAGGAAGTGGTGATTCGACTGGAAGATTATAAGATTGGAAAATTGAAAGATTAGATCATTAGATTTTCAATTTCTTCCAATGCGGTTTTGAGGCGGTTTTCCCGATTTCCTGTTACAATCAAAAAAGGGAATCCGCTTTTTTCTGCCAATTCAAGGTATTTTTTGAAAAAATACTGCCGCATTTCCGGATCCGGATGCTCCCTCAAGGGGTCTGGTTCCCAGGGCAAATCCGTGTCGGTCAGCAGAATCAAATCGTAGGTTCGTCGCTGAATTTCTTCCAAAACCCAAGGGTCTGTTTTTCCATATTTATGTTCAGACCAAATGTGGATAACTCTTAAATCCGTGTCGCAAAAAAGAAATTGGGTTGCTTTTTGCGCCAGCTGATCTTCCTGAAAAACCTGCCCTTTACCGATTTCTGCCAAGTCTTCAAATTCATAAGGTCTCCCTAATTTTTCCAGATATTCCCGGGCAAATTCGGGCACCCAAGGCTCTCCAAAGTGCTTGGCCAAGTCTTCTGCCAAGGTACTTTTCCCCGTGGACTCCGGGCCCAAGATCAATATCCGCTTAGGTTTGGGCATAATTTTTTGCAGATTTGATCCAGGCAACTAATCCCATAAAAGCCAAGACGGTGAAAAACAAAAACTGGAAGGAGGTCAGGATAAGCCCTTTGTAGAAATACAAGGGCACGGAAACCAGGTCGGTGATGATCCAAAAAATCCAGTTTTCCACTTTCTTTTTGGCCATCAGCCACATCCCCACAAAGGCAGATGCGGTGGTAAATGAATCCCAATAAGGCACATCACTGTCTGTAAAATTACTCAGGACAAAAGCCAAAACAGGATAGGAAATCGCAAATAGCCCGGCGGAAATCAACCAACCTTTACCATTCGACCAAGTGACCGGCAAGACAACTTGATTTTCCTTGGGATGAGTCCAGACATACCAGCCATAAATCGACATGCTGAAATAGTAGGCATTGATGCCCATATCTGCATAAAGCTTGTATTCGAAGCAAATCCAGACATAAATAAGAGTGGACACAATCCCTGTGGGATACACCCAGATATGCTCCCGCATGGAATGAAAAACCGAGGCTATTCCAAAAAATACTGCTACCGCTTCCAACCAGGTCATATTTCGTAAGCCTTCAGCAAATCCATCCAGGAGAAATTGAAAATCCATTTTCGAAGTAAAGAATAGTTTTTTGAACCACAAAGAACACGAAGAGACACAAAGAAATTAACTCAATTTTGAGACAAGTCATTTTTTAACCACAGGGAAATAATTTAAACCTTAGGCCGTTGCCACTATATGGCACATTTTCCTCCAATTAAAGCTTTTACTCTTTGCGCTCTTTGAAAAGAGAAAAAAGTCAGGTAAAATGGAAGTCCCAACCAGCCTTCAAATCTTATAATTTTTATTCTTAGTGACCTTTGTGGTAAAATTATTCTCTGCATCCTCTGTGGCTTTGCGGTGAAACTTACAAGACAACTTCCGCAACTTTTCTCCCACTTGCCGGGTTTGATTGCTAACTTTGCCAGCTATGACTTTGAGCACTTTACCAGCTATACAGGACATCGACACCCTCGATCCCAAAGAATACATCATCATCAAAAACGCCCGGGTCAATAACCTCAAAAGCCTGAGTGTAGCCATTCCCAGAAATGAATTTGTCGTGATTACCGGCCTCTCCGGCTCCGGGAAGTCTTCTTTGGCTTTTGATACGCTTTTTGCCGAAGGCCAGCGGATGTATGTGGAAAGCTTGAGCTCCTATGCCCGTCAATTCCTCGGAAGGATGGAAAAACCCGATGTGGAATACATCAAAGGTGTAGCCCCGGCCATCGCTATTCAGCAAAAAGTCAGTACCAAAAATCCCCGATCCACGGTCGGAACCACTACAGAAATCTACGATTACCTCAAATTGCTTTTCGCTCGGGTAGGAAAAACCTTTTCACCTATTTCCGGAAAGGAAGTCAAACACCACACAGTAACAGATATTGTGGATTACATACTTTCTTTCGAAGAAGGCAGCAAAGTGATGATTTCCTGCCCTCTTCAAGTAATGAAGGGTAGAAAAATCGAACAGGAATTGGAGCTTTTACTTCAAAAAGGCTACACCAGAATCCTGATTAATGGAGAAGCATTTTTTGTGGAGGACCTTTTGGGAGAAAAGAAAGTCCCCAAAGGAGAGTACGAAATCCTGATCGACCGGGCCAGTGTAAAAAAAGACGACGAAGACAATCAATTTCGAATCGCTGACTCCGTTCAAACAGCCCTTTTCGAAGGACATGGAGACTGCAAAATCACCATTCCCGATGTGGAAACACGTTCCTTCTCGGACCGATTCGAGCTGGACGGGATGAGTTTCGAGCTACCTTCGGTCAACTTTTTCTCCTTCAACAATCCTTACGGAGCCTGCAAGCGTTGTGAGGGTTTTGGAAACGTCTTGGGAATTGACAGAGATTTGGTCATTCCGGACAAGGAGCTATCCGTCTATGAAGGGGCGATCGCACCTTGGCGTGGAGAATCCAGCAAGCAATGGCTGGAGCCGCTTTTGAAAAAAGGGATTGAATTTGACTTTCCGATTCATCGATCCTACAATGAACTTACGGAGAAAGAACAGGAATTGCTCTGGACAGGAAATAAGTATTTTGATGGGTTAAATGCTTTTTTCGAAGATCTGGAAAGCAAAACCTACAAAATCCAATACCGGGTGATGCTCTCTCGGTTCCGTGGACGAACTACCTGTCCGGATTGCAGGGGAACTCGCCTCCGAAAGGATGCCAGCTATGTCAAAATAGATGGAAAATCCATCACCGATCTCGTACTGATGCCGATCGAGGATGCCTTGGCATTTTTCAAAAACCTAAACCTGTCCGATCATGAGGCTAAAGTCGCTAACCGACTGCTGAAGGAAATCACCAGCAGATTGGAATTTATGGATCAGGTGGGCTTGGGCTACCTCACACTCAACCGACTCACCTCCACGCTGTCTGGAGGCGAATATCAGAGGATCAAATTGGCTACTTCTTTAGGTTCTGCGCTGGTAGGATCGATGTATATTCTCGACGAACCCAGCATCGGACTTCACCCGAGAGATACCGATCGATTGGTTGGAGTACTAAAAGAGCTGAAAAATCTCGGCAACACGGTCATCGTAGTGGAGCACGAGGAAAAAGTGATGAAAGCCTCCGATCAGATCATCGATATCGGACCGGATGCAGGTGTGAACGGGGGAGAATTGCTTTTTCAGGGAAAAATCGAAGACTTAATTACCTCAGGAAATACATACACCGCCAAATATTTGCGTGGCGAGGAAAAGATTTTCACCAAAACGGGCAACCGAAAGTGGAAAGACTCCATCACCGTCAAAGGTGCACGTGAGAACAACCTGAAAAACCTAAGCGTCCAGTTTCCCCTTAACACACTCACGGTGGTGACAGGAGTTTCCGGTTCGGGTAAATCCACCTTGATTAAAAAGGTTCTTTATCCAGCTTTGGGAAAAATGCTGGGCACAGTCATCGACGAAGGTGGAAAATACGACAAGATCGAGGGCGACTACAAGCGCGTAACTCAAGTGGAATTTGTGGATCAGGATCCCATCGGAAAATCTTCTCGATCCAATCCCGTGACTTATGTGAAAGCCTACGATGCCATCCGAAATCTCTTTTCCGAGCAGCCACTTTCCAAGCAGCGCGGATACAAACCCGCCTTTTTCTCCTTCAATGTGGACGGCGGACGATGCGAAGGTTGTCAAGGCGAGGGAATAACGACCGTGGAGATGCAATTCATGGCGGACATCCACCTGACTTGCGAATCCTGCAAGGGCAAGCGATTCAAAAATGAAATCCTCGAAGTCAAATACAAGGACAAGGACATTTCCGAAGTCTTGGACATGACGATCGATGAGGCTTTGGAATTCTTCAAAGGAAAAACCCAGATTGTAAACCGACTTCAGCCACTTCAGGAAGTAGGCTTGGGCTATATCGGAATGGGTCAAAGTTCGAATACCCTATCCGGTGGGGAAGCCCAGCGGGTGAAATTGGCTTCTTTCCTCGGAAAAGGCGGAACAAAATCCGGAGATCATATCCTGTTTATCTTCGACGAACCGACCACTGGACTACATTTCCACGATATCAGCAAGCTCCTCCACAGCATCAATGCCCTGATCGATCAGGGTCACTCCGTGATCATCATCGAGCACAATACCGAGGTGATCAAATCTGCCGATTGGGTGATTGACTTAGGACCTGAGGGTGGAAACAAAGGAGGGCACCTAACTTTTGCCGGGACTCCGGAAGATTTGGCGAAAGAGGAAGCAAACTTTACAGGGAAATATTTGAGTGAGTAATGAAATTTTTTATTGTTGATTTTCAATGTCTTAAAAATTTTGACTTTTCTGTTTTTTTTCCAAAATTAAAATAAAAAATATGAAAAAAACTCTTATACAATTAGTGATGATCTTGGCATTGAGCTCTGGCATTACAAACACCCCAAAATCTATTGCCCAAGGGCAACCAGCTTTCGTTTGGGGATATCAAACAGAATTTCAACCATGTTCATCTTGGCTCGCTATTTACCAAATTAAATGCGTGCCTTCTCCTGGTGGATTTTGCCAAGTTTCAGCCCAAAATCCCTGTCCTGATCCCGAATATTATGCAGTACAATAATGTATTATTTCCAATAAAAATATTTTTACTTAGTTTTACTTTAGTATCAATTGGCTCATGTTCAAATTCCGAAAATAACTCATCTGAAAAATATCACTATTTCAAAGAGTCACCAGAAACAATAGATTTAGAAAATATTAATTCGGGTTACTTTTCAGATTTATTTGATAGTATTAGGTATGTGCTTTTAGAGGAAAATAACGAGATACCACTAGTCCATCATTTCAAAACTATTGTAGACGATAACTTCATTTATGTAAGTGACATTCATTTAAACAACTTACATAAATATGATTTTAATGGAAATTTTATTTCCATCCTAAAATCAAATGGGCAAGGTCCAAAAGAATTTAGTCAAATTGAAGATTTTCAAGTAGTAGGAGACACAATTATAATATATGATGGCAATTTGAGAAAATTAATCTATTTTGATAAAAATCTAGAATTTTTAAAAGAAACTCATAATAATTTTAACTCCATAAACTTTCATAGAGGCAATAATTTCAGTTTGTTTTCCCTAAATGATTTTACAAATAATCAAGAAATAAAATTTGTAAAAATTTTTGATAGCAAAGTATCTCCAAGATACTTTTCGGCATCCATTCCAAATTCATTAGGGAAGGTTAGATTATTACATGGCTTTGTAGATAACTCAAATTCCCCAGAAATATCAATAACTCTACCTTTTTCTCATAAGGTTGCTTTATTCGAAGAGAATGGTGAATTAAAAACGGTTAAGGAGTTTAAATTCCTTAATGTACCTGAAGTAGAAGAAATCCGAGGTCAGATTAAAATTATAAATGCATTTATTCCGTATGAAAATTTTTATTTTATGACAACTTATTTTGGAAAAAATGGGTTTCAAATACTTTTAGATAAAGAATTTAAAACAAAATATATTGGAAAAAATCTAACAAATGATTTAGATGGTTTAAATTATTATTTTTTACCAATTTCATATTATATGGACTTCCTAATTCTTTATTTTCCCTCAGTAGATTTTTATAACTTATATAGAAAATCAGAGTCAAAAATCAAGGAAAATTATCCAGAAAATAAATTGCATAAATTCGTTAATGAAAATGAAAAAGAACTGATTGGAGATCGCCATATACTGGTTTTTCTTAGATTGAAAGACCAATTACCAGATTAATTCTACACTAGCTTCCCATTACTTTCTGAAGAAAACTAAATGAAGAATGAATTTGGTCTATTGGAATCAGATATGATTTCAATTCGGGAAGAGCTCAGGAAAAACAAAAGTGTTGAACGGGCATTTCTGTTTGGAAGTCGGGCCAAAGGAAATTTCAGATCTGGAAGTGATGTGGATTTGGCCTTAAAGGGCAAAAGCTTAGACTTTGAAACAATTAGGCAAATCAGTTATTTCTTAAACGAGGAAACCATCATGCCTTACAAGTTTGATGTGGTGAATTATCACAGTATTCAGGAGCCTGAATTGGTGCTCCATATTGACCGGGTAGGTGTCAAAATCTTCAATCGGAAGAAAGATGGCCTATTGATAGAAAGTAAATAGGATTCTGATCCTTTTTATTTTGTCAAAAACCCTTCAAGGGTTGCGAGCCCTTGGCCGGTTATCTATATTCGCAAGCACAATTGAAATCTTAGCTCAGCTGGTTTAGTGAGTCCCGTTGGATAACGGGAAGGTCAAGGTGTCAAATTCATATTGACTCGCCAACTGAAATGATGAATTGAAATCTGGAATCTTAGCTCAGCTGGTTTAGAGCGCTGCTTTGACAGAGCAGAGGTCATGGGTTCGAATCCCTTAGATTCCACTGGAATAGCCACGAAGGCACAAAGTCGAAAAGGTTTTGTGCCTTTTTAGTAAAAGGATAATTTTGATTCGTCAAGCGGGTGTAGCTCAGTTGGTAGAGCGTCAGCTTCCCAAGCTGAAGATCGTGAGTTCGAGACTCATTACCCGCTCTAATCGTTTTAAAGAGGTTTTCTCATAAATCGTTTTGTTGTCAGCCTGAGCACTTGAGAGACGAGAGTCTCGAAATCGAAGGCCATTTCCAGCTTTCCGGACGACATTTCGACTTCGCTCAATGTGACAAACTTCACTTTTGAGATAGCCTCTTTTTTATTCAAAACCCTTAGTGTCTTCGTGGCTACAATTGTTTCAAAAATTCCCTCAATCCCACCGCCTGCACTTTTTCCGAAAGCGGATAGCTATCCGAAATCCTGCAAATTATCACGCCACTTTCAGCACCGGTATCCTCCATACTAATCTGCATGCCCTTGCTCAGCTTCGGTGAAAGTGTATTTTTGATTTCAATGGCCGTCTTGACCACTCCGTTTTTCACCAATAGCAAGTCACATTCCGCGCCCTGATGAGTTCGGTAGAAGTAGTACTCATACTCCTCCCTCAACGTGGCGATAATCTGCTCGATCACGAACCCCTCCCAACTTGGTCCAATCAAGAGCTGATTGATCAGGGAATCCATGCTGGTTACGCCAGTTAACGCGTGCAGCATGCCTGTATCCCGGATAAAAACCTTGGGAGACTTGACCAGCCGCTTTTTGATATTTTGGTGAAATGGTGCCAAAACCCGCACCATAAAAGATCCCTCCAGAAACTCCAGGTATCGATTGACCGTCGGGCGGGTGATGCCGAGCGCTTTGGCAAAACTTTCTGCATTCCAGATTCCTCCCTGTGCATTGGCCAGCATCATCCCAAAGCGCTCCACCAGCCTAGGATCGGTGCTTAATCCGATTTGCGCCAAGTCACGCTCTAGATAGGTCTTGATGAAGTTTTGCCTCCACAGTTGGGACTCCCGCTCACTTTTAGCCAAAAACGAAAGCGGAAAACCGCCCCGAATCCATAGCTTTTCGAGTTCGTCATCCCCAATTTCTCCAAGGTAAAATGGAGTCAGCTCCAAATAACCAATCCGGCCGGCCAGAGAATCTGCACTTTTTCGAATCAGATCCGGTGAAGCCGAACCCAACAGAATAAACCGTCCGGGCTCCCGCTGCTCATCGATCAGACTCCGAAGCTCCGCAAAAAGCTCAGGCATGAGTTGGATCTCATCGAGAATGACTGTTTTGTCCGAATGGGCTTTCAGAAAAAGTTCGGCATCGACCAATTTGGCTCGATCGGAGGCTTTTTCCAAATCGAGGTACAGGCTTTCCTTTTCAAGTTTCAGGTTTTTGACCAAGGTAGTCTTACCCACCTGCCTAGGCCCCAATAGGCCTACAGCTGGGAAAATGGAAAGATATTCCTGCAAAAGAGGGAAAATACTACGATCTTTTACCATGAAAATCGAAAGTTTGATTTACGGATTTCATGGTAAAAGTAGAGAGATTTAAAGTGAAATCAAATGATTTTACCATGAAAATCGAAAGTCTGATTTTCGATTTTCATGGTAAATATTTTTGAATAGTTGTGTTTCCCGCAGATTTACAGAGAAAAAGACACAGATTTTCACTGATAAAATCTGCGGAGATCAGCGAAACAAATCTGCGCCTATCTGCGGGAAAGTTTAACGATCAAATAACAACAACTCCCTTTCCAAGCATCCTGCGATCCAAAATTGCCTGCAAGGCTTCAGGAGCTTCCTCAAGGCTGTAAGTCCTACCGATATGCTGCTTGATTTTTCCTTCTTGAATCCAGGTGACGAGTTGGCGGATATTCTGAAAACTGGCTTTGGCTTCCACTTTGGAAAACTGTCCCCAAAATACGCCCATAATCGAGCAACCTTTCAGTAGTGGAAGGTTCATGGGGATTTGGGGAATATCCCCATTGGCGAATCCTACGATCAGGTAACGTCCTTTCCAGGCCATGCCTCGAAGTGCGGCTTCGGTGAATTTTCCCCCAACCGGATCATAGACCACATCTACCCCTTTGCCATGGGTAAGTTCTTTGATGCGGGTTTTTAGATCTTCGGTTTCATAGTTAATGGTAAGCTCGGCTCCTTTTTCTTTGCAAAGAGCAAGTTTCTCCTCGGAAGAAGCCGCAGCGATTACTTTGGCACCCATCAGTTTTCCCAATTCCACCGCTGCCAAACCCACTCCTCCCGCAGCTCCAAGCACGAGCAAAGTTTCTCCTGGTTGAAGATTGGCTCTGTCCTTCAGCGCATGATAGGAAGTTCCATAGGTGTAAAGGGTGGTAGCAGCCACTTCGGCCGAAAGTCCCGGAGGAAGTGGAAAAACCCGATCGGCATCCACAACAACCTTTTCTGCAAATCCTCCCCATCCGCATAAGGCCAAAACCTCTTGCCCAAGCTGAAAGCCTTGAACCTGATCCCCCAAACCGATTATTTTCCCAGCCACTTCTCCTCCTGGTGAAAATGGCAGTTCTGGCTTAAACTGATATTTATTTTGGATAATCAGCACGTCCGGAAAGTTGACCCCACAAGCCTCCACGGCGATCAGGATTTGGTTGGGTGAGGGAATGGGATCTGGAAGCTCAGAAAACTTGAGCAATTCAGGTAATCCGAATTCGTTGCAGACAATTGCTTTCATATTTTGATTTCAGCCACCAAGGCGCTAAGACGATAAGAATTAATTAAATTAATGTTCTAAAGTTTTGTATTTTAATGATTCACAGCAAGCCTACAGATTTTGAAGAAGAAATCGGATCAGCCGTGGTCCATGCTGCTTTTACTATTCATTCCCAACTTGGGCCTGGACTTTTGGAACGGATTTACGAAGTATGCATGGAGCATGAACTTAAAAAAGCAGGATTTGAAGTGAAAAGGCAAGTAAATATTCCGATTTCCTATGACGGGATTTGGTTTGATGAAGGACTTAGGCTGGATTTGCTTGTGGAAGATCGAGTGATTATAGAACTAAAAGCAGTAGAAATTGTGAACCCTGTCTGGGAAGCCCAAATCATCAGCCACCTTAAACTTTCAAAATTAAGTCTTGGCTATCTAATCAATTTCAATGTTCCATTGATCAAAAAAGGAATTCGTCGTTTTGTCAATACTTAATATTCCTTGTGCCTTTTTTCCTTCGTGTCAGTATAATTCTTGTTTGCGTCTTCCTGCCTTTGTGGCAAAAAAAGAAAATTCCTAGGCAAATCCTCCCGAAAGGAATAATTTTGAGGCCTTTAGAACTTAAACTTACCCAAATATGTCTGCCACATCATTTATTGAAAAAAACAAAGACCGTTTCCTCAATGAGCTCTTGGATCTTCTTCGCATTCCTTCCGTGAGTGCCGATCCCAAATTCAAAAAGGATGTCTTTGCGGCAGCTCAATTTGTCAAAGAATCCCTGGAAAAAGCCGGTGCTGACGTGGCAGAAATCTGTGAAACGGCTGGCTATCCGATCGTTTACGGAGAAAAAATCATTGATCCTTCCTTGCCAACCGTCCTTGTTTACGGACACTACGACGTGCAGCCTGCCGATCCCTACGAACTTTGGGATTCTCCTCCTTTTGAACCCGTTATCAAAAAAACGGCGATTCACCCCGAAGGAGCAATTTTCGCCCGAGGATCTGCTGATGACAAGGGACAGTTTTACATGCATGTCAAAGCTTTCGAAGCCATGATGGCATCCGGTGATCTTCCTTGCAATGTCAAATTCATGATCGAAGGGGAAGAAGAAGTTGGTTCGGATAACTTGGAAGGCTTTGTCCTAGCCAACAAGGAAAAGTTGAAGTCTGATGTGATTTTGATTTCTGATACCCACATGATTTCCATGAAAGACCCTTCCATCACTGTTGGATTGAGAGGACTGACCTACATGGAGGTGGAAGTGACCGGAGCAAACAGAGACCTTCACTCCGGAACTTACGGAGGCGCTGTGGCCAACCCGATCAATGTGCTGTGTAAGATGATCGCATCCCTCAAAGATGAAAATGAGCACATCACCATTCCGGGCTTCTATGATAAAGTTCAGGAACTGACAGCTCAGCAGCGTCAGCGACTAAATGAAGCCCCTTTTGACCTGAAGGAATACCAAGACAAACTGGATATCGATGCTGTCCATGGGGAAAAAGGATTTACCACTATCGAGCGAGTGGGTATCCGACCAACTTTGGATGTAAACGGTATTTGGGGCGGCTACACCGGAGAAGGTGCAAAGACCGTATTGCCATCCAAGGCTTACGCCAAAATCTCCATGCGCTTGGTTCCTGATCAAAACTGGCATGAGATTGCCAAGCTTTTTGAAGATCACTTTAAAGCCATCGCTCCAAAATCTGTCAAGGTAAAAGTCAAAGCCCATCACGGTGGTGCACCAGCTGTGGTTTCTGACTCATCCATTGGCTACAAGGCTGCAGAAGCCGCGATGGAAGAGACCTTTGGAAAAAGACCGATTCCAACACGTGAAGGAGGTTCGATTCCCATTGTGGCTTTGTTCCAAAAAGAATTGGGCAGCGATCCTATCCTGTTTGGCTTCGGCTTGGATACCGATGCCCTACACTCACCCAATGAGCATTATGGGGTGAAAAATTATTTTATCGGCATCGAGACCATCGCAGCTTTCTTCAGACATTTCAGAAAACTGAGCGGAAAGTGATCGAAGTCGCCAATTGGCTCTTCCAAATAGCCTAATTTCGAACCTCAAGACCTAAATCCTTGTTTGCCAGAGTAAATCCAATCTTTGCATGACCCCAAATCCTCAAAAGATCGGTAAGCTACTACTTCCGGTTTTTCTTTTAATCTCTTTCCTTGCCCAAGCTCAATTGGTCAAACCTCCCAAGTGGACCTTCACCTTGGAGCCAAAGGAACTTCAGATAGGAGAAAAAGCCACGGTAGTTATGGAGGCAGAGATTCCGATGGGTTGGTATGTGTATTCCAATGATTTTGACAAGGATTTAGGGCCGCTATTGACCGAATTCGTTCCTGCCGAATCAGGAGATTTTGCAATAGCCTCCAAGCTGGAAGCCATTAATCCCAAGAAAAAGTTTGACGAGGTTTGGGAAGGAGATGTAACCTATTTCATTGGAAAAGGGCGTTTTGAGCAGCCTATCACTATACAAAGTGCCTCTGGGACGATCAAAGGTTCTTTGGAATACCAAATGTGTTCTGACCTTACCGGCCAATGCATCAATTACGAACAGGACATAGAGATCGCGTTTACAGCGAAGGAAGCCAATCGTCCTGCTACTTCCCCAGAAGAAGCAGTGAAATTAGATCTAGCCCAAGAGGTTGAAAAACGAAATTTAGATAGTTCTGATACAGAAAAAGTACAGGAAGAATCTCCTTTTTGTTGTCCTGCCCCGATAGCTATCGGGGCAGGACAACAAAAAGGAGAAGCAGAACAGCTTATACCTGAAATCCAAGACTTCACTGCCGAAGGAGAAACCGAATCACTTTGGGGCTTTATGGTCTTGGCTTTTTTGGCGGGATTGGCGGCTCTTTTGACTCCCTGTGTTTTTCCGATGATTCCGATGACCGTCAGCTTTTTCACCGGAAGAGCAAAAAAGCGATCAGAAGGAATTCGTCAGGCGGTTATTTATGGAGTTTCCATCATAGCTATCTACACGATAGCCGGGACCGCTGTTGCAGCAATCCAGGGACCCGAATTTGCCAATTGGCTAGCAACTCACTGGCTTCCCAATCTTTTTTTCTTCGGTATTTTTATCTTCTTCGCCTTGGCCTTTTTGGGCATGTTTGAATTAAACTTGCCTTCCAGCTTGGTCAATAAAGTCGATGCAAAATCCGAACAGGGCGGCTTGGCAGGCATATTCTTTATGGCCTTTACCTTGGTGTTGGTTTCCTTCTCCTGTACTGGACCGATTGTTGGTTCCATTTTGATTTCATCGGCTGGTGGAGAATTGGTCAAGCCGGTATTGGGAATGTTCTCCTTCGGGTTGGCCTTTGCGATTCCATTTACCTTGTTTGCGATTTTCCCTGAATGGATGCAAAGACTCCCAAAATCCGGCGGTTGGCTAAACTCCGTGAAAGTGGTTTTGGGCTTTTTGGAACTTGCCTTGGCATTCAAATTCCTCTCCATTGCCGACCTGGTGTACCATTGGGGCATTTTGGATCGGGATATTTTCCTCGTCATCTGGATTGTAATATTTGGGGCTTTGGGATTGTATCTATTGGGAAAAATCCGACTTCCGCACGATTCCAAGTTGGAATACATCGGTGTACCCAGACTGCTTTTGGCCTTGCTGACTTTCATGTTTGTGGTCTATATGATTCCGGGTCTTTTCGGGGCTCCGCTCAAATACCTCAGTGGTTATTTACCTCCTTTGACCACCCAGCAGTTTAAAATTGGAGAAGTCGGAACCACTTCCACCACTTCTCCCAAATCGGTGAAGTATGGAGACATCCTTCACATTCCCTTTGGAATCGAGGGATATTTCGAGTACGAGGAGGCTTTGGCTGCTGCCAAAAAAGAAGGAAAGCCACTCTTGATCGACTTCACTGGACATGGCTGTGTGAATTGCCGAAAGATGGAAGAAAATGTCTGGTCTGACCCGCAGGTTTTGGCTCGGCTGAAAAATGATTTTGTGATGGTGGCACTTTACATTGACGAGCGACTGGAGCTTCCGGAAAGCGAATGGTACACCTCGAGCTATGATGGCAAAGTGAAAAAAACACTCGGCAAGCAAAACGCCGATTTCCAGATCACCCGATTCAACAACAATGCCCAGCCGTATTATGTGATTCTAGATCATAATGAACAGCTTTTAGCTAAGCCGAGGGGATACAATACAGATATCACGGCGTTTGTGGAATTTTTGGATGGAGCGAAAAGAATTTTCAATGATCAATGTTCAATGTTCAAGGATTGACCTTTCTTGAACATTGGTTATTGAGTTTGAAAATTGATCATTGAAAAAGTCTCGGATCAAAAGGAAAATCTTCCTGACCGACAATCCGAATGGCTGAGAAATCCGGATGATACGGATTGATCAAAAAGTTAAAATCCCCTGGCACTACCGCAGAGGGAACCTTCAGAACGCAGTTTTTCCGCTCCGCTACGAATGCATCTCCGATCTGCTGGGTGTCCAAAAGATGGGGAAAACTGCTCCAAGTGGCGGGTAAATCTTCTTTGGAAAGGCTGGTTATCGAAACATAAGTCGGGATATCAATTTCGACCATTACATAGTCCTTTGGCAAAATCGATAAGTAAAGGTGCACTGCCACTTCAGCCATCGCCAAAGCCCGACTGTCAGCACAGTAAATCAGCTCGGTTCCTTTAGAATTCCAGCGATTACCCGATAAGGCAGCCCCTTTTCCGGATAATTCTATCCCGTACTTTTTTCGAATCAGCCGAAAAACCCGCATCAGACAAATACACCTTGATCGATCCTGTGAAGCTCATTGAGCACCAATTCTTTACCGTAGGAATCCCGCAACAGCTCAATCGGACGTCGATTACCGAGGGCATGGCTATTGGAATTAAGCCAGGAAGCAAAATCCTCTCCTGAATCAAAAACCTCAAAACCCACCGCAGTCACTTCCATCAGCTCAATGATCTTCTCAGAGTGAATGGAGCGGAAGACATAGTCCGATTCTTTCTTGTAGCGCTGCAAGGACTTTAGAGAAATATCCAAGAAATCTGACCACTCCTGATCGGAAAAAGGAGTCATTTCCTTTATAGACATAAAAAGTGAAGTGGGAATCCCTTGACGAATCACATCTACCACCATCATCCTATCCGAAAAAAATCGGGTCAAAGGAACTCCTTTCAAAGTAGGATATCGTGAATATCTTGGAAGGGTGGTAACATAGGTCGCCATCTCCTCTGCCACCCTATTGTTGTGTTGAAAATCAGAATCACTCATGTCTCAGAAATTTGTCCTTTAAATTACGACATTTTTCCAAAAAAGATTCCCGATTACCTGATTTTTTCTACAATCCCTAAAAATCAACCTTCAATAATTCGGTTTTTAACAGCTTTTTGGACAGCCTCCATTTTGTTGTGAACCTGAAGTTTGGCGTAAATATTCTCGATATGCTTGCGGACGGTTTTGGGTGAAATGAAAAGATTTTCACCGATTTGGTTGTAATTGAGCCCTTTGGCCGTTTGCTCCAGAATCTCGATTTCTCGCGCTGTCAAATTGATTTCTTCCTTGGCCTCTTCAAAATTGGGCGGATTACGAAGGAGCTTCAAAGCCTTCATGGCGATGGAGGGTGTCATGGCTGCTCCTCCTTCCAAGGTATCCAAAATCCCCCGATGCAGTGTTGGAGGGTCTACTTCCTTCAGAAAATACCCATGAGCACCCGCCTGAATCGCTTTGAAAATATTCTCATCGTTATCAAAAACAGTAAGCATGATGATCTTGATCTGAGGGTACTTTTGAGTCACTTTTTCCACAGCCTCAATCCCGTTCATTTTGGGCATCTCGATATCCATCAAAATCAACTGAACATTAGAGTCCTGCTCCAGCTTGGTAAGTAATTCCTCTCCATTCATTGCCCAAAACTTGACTTCCACGTCTTCAAAGAGTGAAAGCTTGTCCCGAACTGCTTTCAGCAAAAAGATATTATCCTCTGCAATTGCAATTTTTGTTTTCATCTTTTCAAAAGTTTAGCCCACACTTACGAGCGTTCCTGAACCAGGCTGAGTTTCCACTTTAAATTCTTTGCCTATTCGTTCTGCGCGACCTCGCATAGTACTCATTCCATTGCCTTCCAGTCTTTGCTCATCAAAGCCCTTTCCATTGTCTTTTACAGAAATACTGATTTGATTTTTCTCGTTTTGAACAATGAAAATCTCTATTCGCTCTGCTTCCGCGTGTTTGATTGCATTGTTAAGCGCCTCCTGTGCGATTCGATAGAAATTGATCCCTTCCAGGGAATTCAACTGAATTTGGGTATCCATGCCCTCTTCCATCTTAAGCTCAAATTCCACCTGAGGACAAAAATCCTTCGCCTTTTGGATCAATCCTGCCAACCTCAACTGAAGATCTTCCAAAGAGATGGCATCCTTGTTCATCGCCCAAATGGTATCCCGAAGTTCATTGACTGTTTCCACCGTAAAACCTGAGATCTGATCAATCTTTTTCCCTAAAACTTCCCTGCTAAACTCAGCAAACTTCAAGTGATTGAGCGAAGAAACGATAAAAGTCAACTGTGCACCAATATTGTCATGCAGCTCAGCAGCTATGCGGTTTCGCTGATCATTGAGCCGTTTTTGAGTTTCCTGCTCCGCAAAAACAGCCTGAAGCTTGGCTTCCTGTTCCAGATGTCTGTTTTTGTTTTTCTGCCGGTAATAGATGAAAAAAGAGGTGCCAAGAACTATCAGAAATCCTAATAAAAGAATTAAAAGAAGGACATTTCTTGACTTGGACTTCACTTCCTCCTCTGCCAAGGCAGCTCGGGATTCGGCAAGCTCCCTTTCTTTAGCCTCGACCTCATAGAGAGTCTGAATTTCCCCGATCATCCGAACCCGGTCTTCTTTGAAAATAGAATCTTTAAGCTCAGAATATCTTTCCAAATAAGAAATCGCCTGCTTTAAATCCCCCTTTTTCTGCTGGAAACGGAATTGATCATATAAATAATCCCGTAATTTCTCTCGGGATTCCGAAAGGACCACATACTTGTACGTGGAATCCATAAGAATTTCGGCTTGGGAAAAATCACCTAATAAATAGGCAATAGTCGCTAGGTTATTGTAATTGGAAGCAATCTTGTACTTATCTCCTGACTTGGTGTTGTAGTAAAGTGAAATATCAATCCACTTCTTGGATTCAGCAAATTTCCCCTGTTTGAGCAGCGTATTTCCAATATTATTGAAAGTGTTGGTAAAGGCCGAACTGTCCATCTGAGGATAAAGATCCAGCACCTGATAGTGGTAAAAGAGAGCAGAGTCCGGCTGATTCCAATCGTCAAAATTTATCCCAACAGCGTTAAGGGTAAAGGCTTTGACTTGAGGACTTGGATCAGAGTATTTTTCTAAAATTTCCAATCCCTTTTTGGAAAACTCCACCCCTTTGTCATACTGCTCCATGTCATGGTATACGATGGAAATATCCGCATAGGAATAGGCCATCCGATTGGAGTCTCCAACAGCCCTGGCACTTTCCAACGCTTTTTGTCCATAGAGCATGGCCTTATCCCAATCTCCGAGGATTGACTCCAGATAAGTCAAATTATTGTATGCCCGAATAAAATAATAGGAATCCTCTTTCAGACCAAGCAGCTCCAAAGCCTTGAGGTTAGACTTGACAGCCTCTCTTCTTTCTCCAATTACATTCTGATAGCGGCCCAAAAAATAGAAATACAAACCTGAATCTCTCTTTGTGGGTAGTTGGATGAGTTTTTCTTCGAAAATTCGCCTCGCAGAATCCTTTTGACTCAAGGCAGCCTCCAATCTCTTGGAAATATCCTGAGAATAAGACGGGAAAAAAGAAGGAAGCAAAAGCAAAGCAAGGAAAACACGTCGCAGCATATCACTCATTCCTGAAAGAAATGAAGATAAAAAAACGGCTTTCCTCACCAAAGAAAAAAGCCGTAAAGAATTAGAATTCGCCTTTATTAGTAAATCTCTTCGAGAATCTGTGCCAACCTCACACTGGCTGCAATGAGTCTTTCCTCTGCGATAGAATAGTTCTCATACATGTATTGATAGCTGATCCGCTTGTTTTCAGGAAGATTATAGACCATAGGTCTGAAGCTAACGGCTTCTTTCAGCCAATCTTCCATACTTGCCGAACGGTACTTCGCTTTCATTTCTGGAGTCAGTCTGCGGTACAGCTCTTCTCCGATTTCGGAATAGCTCATTCCCTGACGATCGATCATGCCACTATCCCAAAGTGAATGGAGATTGGTAGGTTGACCAAAAAATTCGATTTTAACATCATTCCCTCCCCGGTCTTCTCCTGTCCCCACATGCAGCGGCTGATGAATGTCCTCCACCATATGGATTAACATTTTGAGTTTTTCTGTCTCCGTTTTGGGATCCAGGCCTCCTTTTTTCAATTCTTCCTTGAGTCGCTGGATTGCTTCAAATGCATCTCCGCCTTTTTCCTGGATTTCCGGATCATATTCCCCGTTTTTGCTGGTGAGGTAATGCCAAGTCGTCGCATAGTCGTAGGATCGATCAGAGCGGATTTCATCCATCCAAGTCCCGCTTCTGCCCAAAGACATAGGATAAAGAACTTTTTCCACCTTTTTCAGGGTGGATTTCTTCATCTGCTTTTCGGCCATGAGACCGATCAGATAGTGACCCAATTGCCCCCAGGCAAAAGCCTGAGATACGGTCAAAACCATGACCATGGTGAGGATTGCTGTTATTCTTGTTTTCATAGGGAATTAAAAAAGCGAAGATATCTCCTCGCCTTCAATTTGGGATTAGTTCTAGTTTATCAATTTGCTAACTCGGAAACAGCCAGCCAGGCCATCAAGCCTGCGCCGATTTCCAAAGCTTCTTCTTCAATATCAAAGGTGGGCGTATGAACTCCGGAAACAATGCCCTTTTCCTCATTTCGGGTACCTAGTCTATAGAAGCAGCCGTCTATCTCCTGAGAGAAAAAGGCAAAATCCTCCGCTGCCATCCAAATATCCAGATCGAGGACATTTTCCTCCCCGAGGAATTCCCTCGCTGCATTCATGGATCTAAGGGTAAGCTCAGGATCATTATTGAGAAAAGGATAGCCCTTTCTGATCTCAAAATCCAACTTTCCTCCCATGCCCTCCACGATACCATGAGCGATTTGAAGCATTTTTTCATGCGCTTTAGCTCTCCATGCCTCATCCAGAGTACGGAAAGTGCCTTGAATTTTCACCTCATTGGGAATCACATTGGTAGCACCCAAACCCTCAATGCGTCCAAAGGAAAGCACCGACGGAATCTTGGGATTAGCTACCCGACTGACGATCTGCTGCAAGGCCACGATCATATGTGAAGCGATCAGTACCGGGTCAATAAACGTCTCCGGCATCGCTCCATGACCGCCTTTACCCGTGACAGTAATGTATATTTCATCCGTACTTGCCATGTATAGGCCCGGGCGGAATCCTACTTTTCCTGCAGGAATGAAAGGCATAACATGCTGCCCGATAATGGAATTAGGTCGTGGATTTTCCAAAACCTTATCCTTAATCATCAGAGAAGCACCACCGGGTACCAATTCCTCTCCCGGCTGAAAGATCAATTTGATGGTCCCTTCAAATTGGTCTTTGACTTCGTTGAGAATTTTAGCTGCTCCCAAAAGAGATGCAGTATGCGCATCATGACCGCAGGCGTGCATTACTCCAGGATTTTGGGATTTGTAGGGGACGTCGTTAGCCTCCACAATAGGAAGTGCATCCATATCTGCCCGGAGAGCCACTACTTTTTTGTCGGGATTTTTGCCTTTGATCAGTGCTGCCCAGCCTGTATTGGCTTTGGACTCCACTTCAGTGATGCCGATTTCTTCAAGGCGTTTTTTGACAAAAGCAGCTGTCTCAAACTCCTGAAATGAAAGCTCAGGATGAGCATGCAAATGCCGTCTCGTGGAAATAACTTCCTCCTTGTAGGCTTTTGCCAATGATTTAATTCTGTCTTTCAGCATTGGAATCTGTGGTAGGCGAGACGTATTCTTTTCTCTGGAATCGATCCTGAATAATTCTCGCAGTCGGGAAGGTCCCTTTGATCTGAGAAAATACTTTTTGCGCCTCAAACTTGTACGCATACCGGCCGATTTTCAGCAAATACCTAGGCTGCTGATACTGCATTTCGGCTTTGATATCCGGAAAATAAGTATTTAGGTCCTCCTGAGTCTTGAACGCCTGATCCCGGTTTACTCCGGAATAAACCAAAACGGTATAGCCACTGAAGTAGAGTTCGGATTTATTCTTTTCGTATCCTTTCCTCTGCAAATCAAGCAACTGATTGTCCACCGACTGCACGGAAATCTCCATTTCCTCTTCTTTTTGGCTGTTCAGCTTTTCTTCAAAATCATCATACTCTGGCAAAGTCAAAGAAAGATCTTCTTGATAGTTGGCATAAACATCTGCCCCGGAGTTATTACCCGTCTGGGAGGACTTACAGCCTACCAAGATTAAAATGACCAAGAAGATTCCCCAGTTGATTTTCATGAGCTTAGTTTTCTATAACCACACATTTACCATCGGCGATGTCCTGCTCTACAGCTTTGTATTTGACATCGGTTTTGGTAGTGCCATTGGTGTACTGAACAGAGACTTTGTCATTTCTGCCATAAGATTTTTCAGACTTTCGAGGTGCCACCACCTGAGGCGCTGGCCTACCCGCATTGGCAGCGGCTACTGCAGCCCTTCCCGCACCCGGATTTAGGCTGCTGCCTACCTCTGCTTTGGAAGCTTGAACTTTGGGTTCGGCCGCACGCTGAGCTTGGGCCTGCTGTACCTGTTGCGGGTCCTGCTTAGGCAAATCAGCCCGAGTCAAGAAGGAAATCATGTCCTCGTTCAGCTTGCCGATAAAGCGCTTGAACATTTCAAAAGCCTCAAATTTGTAAATCAAAAGTGGGTCTTTTTGTTCGTAAACCGCATTCTGAACCGACTGCTTCAGGTCATCCATATCCCGGAGATGTTCTTTCCAGTTTTGATCGATGATGGCCAGAGTCACGTTCTTCTCGATTGACCTGATCAATTCTCGGCCTTCGGTCTTGAGTGTAGATTCCAAGTTGCAAACCACACCGATCTGCTTAAGGCCATCGGTGATCGGAACCATAATGTCTTTCACGGTAGCCCCTCTTTCCTCAAATACCCTCTGGAAAATCGGAAGAGCAGTCTGCCTGATCAATTCATTTTTCTTGGAGTAGTTTTCAAAAGCCACCTTGTAAAGCTCCTGGGTCAAAGCCTCGGTGCTTTTGCTCTTCAGGTCATTCTCAGAAATGTGATAATCTACCCCGATGGTCGTGAAAATATTCATTCTCAGATTCTCTGCATCCTCGGTGGATTTGCCCATTCCGATAAGACTTTCGCAGACATCAAAGAGAATGTTGAGAATATCCAACTCCAGTCGTTCGCCTTTGAGCGCATTTCTTCGGCGCTTATAAACCACTTCCCGTTGGGAATTCATCACGTCATCGTACTCCAAAAGACGCTTTCGGGTACCGAAGTTATTTTCCTCCACCTTACGCTGAGCACGCTCAATGGACTTGGTAATCATGCTGTGCTGAATCACTTCGCCTTCTTCGAGTCCCATTCGGTCCATCAGCTTGGCGATTCGATCCGATCCAAACAATCGCATCAAAGAATCTTCCAGAGACACAAAGAACTGGGAAGAACCCACGTCACCCTGTCGTCCCGAACGACCTCTCAACTGTCTGTCTACGCGTCGGGATTCGTGTCTTTCAGTACCGATGATCGCCAAACCGCCGGCCTTTCTGGATTCAGGGGTCAATTTGATATCCGTTCCCCGTCCCGCCATGTTTGTTGCAATCGTCACGGTTCCTGGCTTACCTGCTTCAGCGACAATGTCTGCCTCTCTGGCGTGTTGCTTGGCATTGAGTACCTGATGAGGGATTTTCTTCAGGGTCAACATTCGGCTCAAAACCTCCGAAATCTCCACTGAAGTGGTACCTACAAGCACCGGTCTTCCCGCTGCAACCAATTCATTGATTTCGTCAGTGACTGCATTGAATTTTTCCCTTACGGTCTTGTAGACTTTGTCCTCTCGGTCCTGTCTGATGATTGGCTTGTTGGTCGGGATGACTACCACATCCAGCTTGTAGATTTCCCAGAATTCTCCTGCCTCTGTCTCCGCTGTTCCGGTCATACCTGCCAGCTTGTGATACATTCGGAAGTAGTTCTGCAAAGTAATCGTAGCATAAGTCTGCGTAGCATCCTCCACTTTCACGTTTTCCTTTGCCTCTATAGCCTGATGCAATCCATCGGAATAGCGACGGCCTTCCATCACACGGCCTGTTTGCTCATCAACGATTTTTACTTTGCCATCAACCAAGATATATTCTGTATCCCGCTCAAACATGCAATAAGCCTTGAGCAACTGATTGACGGTATGAATTCTTTGTGCCTTGACGCCATAATCCTTGATGACCTCTTCTTTTCGGATGAGTTTTTCTTTGTCATCCAGACTTTCGTCTTTTTCCAATTCGGCAATGACAACTCCGATATCAGGAAGGATAAAGAAGGTAGGATCTTCGTTTTTGGAAGTCATGGCTTCGATACCCCGATCGGTCAAGTCTACCACATTGCTTTTTTCATCAATGGTAAAAAACAGAGGCTCATCCGCTTCCGGCATGTTCCTTTTGTTGTCCTGCAGATAGTAATTCTCCGTTTTCTGTAAAATCACTCGGATACCGGGCTCGGAAAGGTATTTGATCAGAGGCTTGTATTTAGGAATACCGCGGTAAGCTCTAAACAAGGCCAAACCTCCCTCTTTTTCATTTCCGTCTGCGATTTGTTTTTTGGCTTGGGCCAAGAAGCCCTGAACAAGTTTTCTCTGCTCATCCACCAAAGCTGAAACTCTTGGCTTCATCGCGTCAAATTCATGCACATCCCCACGTGGAACAGGACCTGAAATAATCAATGGAGTCCTAGCATCATCGATCAAAACAGAGTCCACTTCATCCACCATGGCAAAGTGATGCTTGCCCTGAACCAAATCTCCGGCCTCACGAGCCATGTTGTCACGGAGATAGTCAAAGCCAAATTCATTATTGGTGCCATAGACAATGTCGGAAGCGTAGGCTTTCTTCCTCCCGGGTGAATTAGGCTGGTACTTGTCAATGCAATCCACAGACAGTCCGTGGAATTCAAAAAGTGGAGCATTCCATTCGGAATCCCGCTTGGCCAAGTAATCGTTGACAGTAACCAAGTGAACGCCTCGACCAGAAAGCGCATTGAGGAATGCAGGAAGAGTAGATACGAGGGTTTTTCCTTCCCCGGTCGCCATTTCTGCGATTTTACCCTTATGCAAAACCATCCCTCCGATCAGCTGCACATCGTAGTGCACCATATCCCAAACCACCTCATTACCGGCGGCCATCCACTTATTTTGCCAAATGGCTTTTTCGCCTTCGATGATCACATTGGGCTTCGTAGCAGCAAGTTCGCGGTCTCTCATTGTAGCTGACACTTCCAGCTTTCCATTCTCTTTGAATCGTCGAGCCGTCTCTTTCACTACTGCAAAAGCCTGGGTCATGACATCATCGAGGACTTTTTCCAGCTCGGTATCCCGGTCTTTTTCCAGCTTATCGATTTGGTTGAAAAGCTGATCCTTTTGCTGGATAGCATCTACTGGCAGACCTTCGATCTGAGCCCGGATTTCGGTGATTTGATCGTCGATTGATTTTAGCCTTTCGTTGATCACGGAGCGGATTTCGGCAGTTTTTGCTCTTAGCTCATCATCCGATAAGCGGCTTAATCCTGAAAAAATCTCATTGATTTCTTTTACTCTTGGAAGCAGTTCCTTGATATCTCTGTCGGATTTGGTCCCGAATACTTTGGCCAATCCTTTTGCAATAAATTCTAGCATGTTTCTGTATTGAATCCCCAAATAGGGCTTTAAAATTAATCCCTTTTTATTAGAATTGATAATTGTCCTCCGCAGAACCACGCGGTTCTACAGGGTTGGTTAAAGGCTTATTTTGCCGGAAAAGACCTGTTCGGCCGGACCGATAAGCCAGATATTTTCAAATCCCCCTTTTTCGTCCGCTTGAAATTTAACGGAAAGCTTTCCTCCCAGGGTATTGATTTTGATTAAGTTTTGGCTCTTGTCTTTACCATAGGCTAAAGCTGCGGCAGTCACGCCTGTTCCGCAGGAAAGCGTCTCATTTTCCACTCCGCGCTCATAGGTTCGGACAAATATTTCATCCTCTGCCATGGCTTGGACGAAATTGACGTTGGTACCTCCGGGAGAGTAGGCCGAATCATACCGGATATCTTTTCCTGTTTCAAATACGGGATAGGAATGAATATCCTCAACCAGACGGATGTGGTGAGGAGAGCCGGTATTGAGAAAGAAATCTTCGGCTCTGCTTTCCACCTTTTCTACATTACCCATCAATAGCTCCACCTGACCTCCGGAAATCAAGGCTTCATGAGGCCCATCAATCGCCAAGAAACGGGTTTTGCCGGAAATTATTCCAAGAAAAGAGGAAAAAGCCACAGCACATCTCGCCCCGTTTCCACACATGCTTTGGCTGCCGTCGGCATTGAAATAGATCATTTCAAAATCAAAATCCGGATGATTTCTGATCAGAATCAGCCCATCCGCACCGATTCCAAACTTTCGGTCACAAAGCTTTTGCACCAAGGTCAGGTTCTTTTCATCAAATCGCTGATCTCTGTCATCAACCATGACAAAATCATTGCCTGTGCCCTGATATTTATAGAAGTTGATTTCCATCAAGAAAATTTTTATTTGTCCAGACAAAAACTTGTCCAAGGACTAATTTGCCTACAAACATAACCAAGATGTCAGGAAATCGGACGGAATGTCTGATTATCAATTTTTAATCCTAATCAGTTTGCCTAATTTCAGGGATTGAATCTGTATTAACCTTATTATTTATACCATGAAAAATCTAGAAAACGGATTGAGCAGAAGAGAATTTTTATCCAATACTTCCAAGGCAGGACTCGCAGTAAGCTTAGTGGGTACTGGGATTCTCAGTGCTTGTTCGGGAGAGGTAAAAGGAGACAGCAAAGCCATTTTGGCAACCAGTTTTTCTCAGACTCCCTTAGCTTACGATTTCTCCGCTTTGGCTCCGCATATTGATGCGATGACTATGGAGATTCACTACACTAAGCACGCTGCCGGTTATGCAAAAAACCTGGGAGATGCCATCGGGGAGGAGAATGTCGATACCAACAAGCCTTTAGAGGACCTTTTGGCCAATATTTCCCAGTATTCGACCAAAATGAGAAACAACGGTGGAGGGCACTACAACCATGAGCTATTCTGGAAAGTCATGGCTCCCAATGCCGGTGGAAAACCGGAGGGACAGCTTTCTGAGGCAATCAACAGCGCTTTTGGAAGCTATGAAGCCTTCGTCGAGCAGTTTGAGACTGCTGCAAAAACCCGGTTCGGCTCAGGATGGGCTTGGCTGGTAGTCGGAGAGGACAAAAAGCTGGCCGTAGGCTCCACTGCCAATCAGGACAATCCGCTGATGGATATCTCGGACTTCAAAGGAACCCCGCTTATGGGTATTGACGTGTGGGAGCATGCCTACTATCTCAACTACCAAAACAGAAGACCGGATTACGTGACAGCCTTTTGGAACGTAATCAATTGGAATGCAGTTTCTGACCGATATATGGCTGCACTCTAATCCGGAAAAAGCTTCCAGAAAAAGGCCGGTTTTCCGGTCTTTTTCATTTATTTCAACTCTTCAAATCAAAATCCAATCATGCAAGACCCTAAGTCACTCACATCAGTTGCCCTTTTTCATCAGACATTCAAGCACCCGGTGCTCCCTGAGCCTACGATTCCCTCTGAGACTCGATGCAATCTCCGGGTTTCCCTTTTGTCCGAAGAGCTGAAAGAGCTAGAGGAGGCGATTGAAAACAAAGACTTGGTTGAAATCGCCGATGCACTTTGTGATTTACAGTATGTGCTTTCCGGGGCCATTTTGGAATTTGGATTGGGAGAAAAGTTCAAGTCCCTTTTCGATGAAGTACAGCGCTCCAATATGAGCAAAGCCTGCAAAACCGAAGAGGAAGCCAAAGCTACCGTCGCACACTATGAAGCAAAGGGCACTCCCTGCTTTTATGAAAAAGAGGGAGATTTATACCTGGTCTTCAGAGAAGGCGATCACAAGACGCTGAAGTCAGTGAATTATTCTCCAGCGGATTTGAAAGGGATTTTGGAGACTAATTCCGAAAGTTGAATAATTCATAGGCTCCTCATCTCCACAAAAGATTAAGCCCAAGGGCAAACTGAAAAGTATCATCTGCGAAAATGGAGGGGTGGGTGTATATCTCTTCATTCAGGGAGGTAATTTGCTTTCCCGTGACTAGGTTGACTTCTATATCAAAGGGCAATTTGCCATCTGTAAGACTTGAGGTTGGAATCAGTGTCCCGTATCCCCAAGAAAAACCGGCCCTGTTTCCGGTGACCCAGATATCTCCATCGGGCTGTGTGCCTGAAGGACCTTTTTCGGTGAAATAGCCAATTCTTAAGGCCAATCGCTCAAAAAACCAAGCCTCCGCACCCACACCAAAAGCTGTATTTAATTCATGATCGGTGGAATTCTCCGGACCTCCGGGGAGATAGTCCTGGAACTGCAGATCCAATCGCAAATCCACTGCCTGGGCTGCACCCCTGAAGTAACCTTTGCCCGCTGTCAAGCCTGATTGTAGGGGGAGCTGAAAAGCATAGCCTCCTCCTAACCGAAGAATGATCGGCATATAGGCTACACTTTCTGCGTCTTGGTAGGTCTGATTGGTTTCGCCCTGGAACAAAAAGTTGTAAAGAGAAAGGGCCCCAAAAACACGTTGGTTTTTGAAAGTTTCTCCCTTGAAAAGCTCCACTTGTCTTTCGTATTGGATTCCAAGGCTTGGGATAAAATCAGAATTGGTCTTTTCCCCATCTACTGCATTTTCCTGCATCAGATTCAGGCTAAGCCCTGCCTGAAGTCCTTCCATAATCTCATAGGCACCCAAAATCGAAATGGCATGCTGAGAGAAAAAATCAGTATCGAATGTCTGCCCTCCAATGATCGTAGTCCAGACCGGATCGGGATTTTGATAGCTGAAGTAGGATAGGCCTACGGCAATCTTTTGATTCAATTTGAAAGCCCCTCCCACAAAATAATACCGGGAATCCGGCCGGTAGGAATGCCCATTGGCATAGTTGGCATAAGCCTGAATAGGAGCTTTGGAACTGCCAATTGAAGCAGGGTTGTAGAAGGAATTTTCGATTCCTGCTCTGGTAAGAGTGGTAAAGCCCATCCCTTGGGCACGGGCGCTGGTAGATTGGTTGTTAAAGAGCCCAAAATATCCCGGGGGATAGTAGTAGGATGTTTGGGAAAATAAAGGCAAGCTAAAGCTCAACGCAACAATTAAAAATAATAGCTTTTTCATACGATAAGTGGTTTTTATAGCTCATCGTATGCAGGCCAAAAAGGTCATCAAAGATTTGAAAAATCAATCTTAAAAAATCAAAGCCCTCGGCAAAGAGAAGCTATTGCTATCCATCCGAGGGCTTGACTTGTGATTTAGATTCTGACCATTCCCATCATCCGGGGTCTTTCAGCCGAATGACCACCTGAGCTTTGCCTTTGTACTTTCCCGCCTCAGCGGCAAAGCCTCCACAATCCGGCCAGCCTTTATTCTCAGGCCTGCTTCCGGATTTGACAAAAACATAGCTGAATTCATATTTACCATCTTCATCAGGTACTTTATCAGCACTCCAAGTCGAAGATCTACCAACCATGATATTGGGTGCTGGATAAAAGTCAATAATCTTCGCTGTGTAAGAGATCGCATTGGGCTGAGGATCAATCAGGAAATGTACACCCGAACCACAATTCAGGTAATTGCCTGTTTGATTTTGAAAGCTTTTCACCTGAAGATCTACGGTGATGATTTTGATATTGTCCGAATTGTCAATCTCAATCTGAAGGGTGAGTTCTTCATAGAGGAAATATTCCCCATCCACGGCTGATTTTTCATAAATCCTTGCTTTGACAGTTTCAGTTCCTTTTTTGGTTTCTTTGTCGCTGCAAACATAGGTGATGGAGTTGGTGTCGTATGAGGTGATTACATTAGAAATACCATCCAATGACACGAATCGTCCATGTTTGCCTTCGGTAGTCCACACCACTTTTTTGCCTGTAAAATCCGCATCCCGCTGATTGACAGGCTCGATAAACAGTTTGGCAGAATTTATAAGGTCTTCTTTTCCTGAAAGCACCAGTCCTCCGGGTTTGAGCATATAGGAGCTCTTTTTCAAATTCAAAACTGTGGTATCCCGACCGATCAATTGGTTTTTGTAGTAGGCCTCCAGGTAGACATACTCAAAATTATTTTCCTCAGGGAGATCAGAAGCGCTGGTTTCGGAGTAGTAGATGATCTCCTTGTCAGAGCTGTCAAATTCCTTTCCTTTGTTTCCTTTTTTGTCTTGGATGTAGCCATACTTTCCGGAAGTGCTCCATTTGAAATAAGGAAAATTATCTCCGCCTTCCTCTTCGAGGTTTTTGATTTCGGCTTTGATTTCTTTATTGCCCCGACTGGAGACGGTGGCCTCAGCAGGGAGTAGGCTGACTTTAGCCGAGCGGGCTGTAACGGTCCATTCCTCAAACTGACGGGAGTTTCTAAAATCCAAACCGATTCGCAGGAAATCTCCTGCCAAAAGGGCGGAATTCAAAACTTTAAGAACTCTTCCTGCACTTTCAAAAACCTCTTCAGATTTGCTAGGATCGACTTTAGGAAAACCCTTCACATAGTCTTTTCCAAATTCTCGCATCAAGTCAAAACCCAGCCATGCCAAGTCGGAGAATTTCGATTCTACAGTCCCAGCATACACTTTTTCTACAGCCTTCCTTAGAGCTCCCGAATACTGCCCTTTTTTGATCTCGTCATAAACATCAGGGCTAGCCTTTAAATAGACTTCTGTCTTTTCTATAAAAGCCTCAACCCGCCCATTTTTGATATCTATCCCTCCTTCTTTCAGTTCTCCTTTATACCCAAAAATTTCCATAATCAAGGGAAACATAAAGTCTATCGCAAAGGTCTCGACTTCCAAGCGGGTTAATTTCAGAAATTCTGCTTCGGTTTTTGGATTGGTGGAGCTTATTCCAGGGCCTACAATATGTAGCCGGTATTCCGCCTCACTTTCCTTGTCTTCTAGTGGCAAGGACGCCGGACCGCTTGTTTTCGCAGCTATTTCCGATTGTATATTTTCGACAAGACTACCCAAAATCCCCGTTAAAGAATTTGCAGCAGAGGCTGGGTCTATGATAAAGTCCTCTTTGGCAGGGGTGTTGCCTCCCAGATTATCTATAAGTGTTGTTTTGACACCGGATTCATCCTTTGAAGATATTTTGTACAAGAAAGCATGCGCTCTTCTTCGATAAGAATTGGTGACTGAAATTTTTCCCAGGTCGCTTTCAAAAACCTGAATACCGCTTCTGATATCTGCTGCATCGACCTGAATATCGGATACTTTAGCTCGGATATCCAACTCATTGGGTTCTGGCATAATAGATTTTAATACCCCACTAAGCGGCTCAGTAAAAGACCCCTTGGAAAGAATAAGCGGGTCCTGCTTCCATAATCCCTCAAATTCTTCTCTCCATGCCAGTCCGGCAGGGACTTCATTGATTTTGCTAAAGAAGCTTGGAGCATTTTGTCCGGGAATTAACCATAATCGGGAGCCTAAGTACAACAATACATCCGCTGTAGTCTGGGGAGACAGCCGCGTTTGATTACTGGAAAGGTATCCCATCAGGATTATTTCCCCATTTTTGTCTAGTAGATAAGTAACACTGCCTTCACCTGGTGTGGCAATTGCTTTGGTTTTCCCTCCATTTTCTACTGGGAATTTATTCCCAAAGGACAGCAATTCAGCACCAGTCAAGTCCAAGGAGCTACCCTCAGGCAATACAATTTGGACTTCTTGGGTTTCAAAATTTCCAGCCGGATTTTCTCCCACAGGTGGATTAGTAGGGTTGGTTGGATTTGCGGGTTCGGTGTCTTCCTGGCAAGAAAGGGTAAGGGCCACCAAAAAGAAGAAGAGTAGCTTTTTCATACGTAGAGTCATTTTTATTACTCATCGTATGCAAGCCAAAAAGGTCATCAAACTTTCTTAATCTTTCTGAATTTCCTCCAAAAGCTGTTTCGCTTCTGGTCTTTCCACGTTGGAGAGGAGAGTTTTTACTTGCTCAAGTTTGCCTTGCTTCAAATAAATCAGTGCCAGATACCACTTGGCATCTTCTTCAAATTCGGAGGAAGACTCTGACAAAATCCGCTGAAGGATCTTTTGGCTTTCCTGAAAATTCTCTAACTCAAGATTGGCCATGGCTACAAAATAGAGCAAAGTATCCCCGCTAGGGTTCTGCTCCAATAAAGGCTCCCAAAGTGTCAGCGCCTCTTGGTATTTCCCTTCTTTGTAATCTACCATTCCCCGGTCAAATTCATAGGAATCGGTTCCGGACATGGCCGTAATCAGTCCAGGGTCTGTCTCATAGTAAGTCTCATATAGTTTTTGATTCGGGTCTTGTAGTCCTACCCGGAATCCCCACCACGCCACAAAAATCAAAGCTAGACTCGCCGCCACAGCCCAAATCCATCTCGGGAATGGGACAGTCTTTGAAGCGCTTCCGGCAAAGGCTTTTTCATGGATTTTTTCGAGTTCTTCCTTGACCAGGAGGGATTCTAATTCTTCGCGGAGTGCTTTGACTTCCTGCACTTTCAGCGACCATTCGGAGTCTTCCTTTTCCAAATCCTGAAAGGCCTTAGCCTGCTCAGGAGAAAGGGTCTCGTCCAGCCAAGCTTCGATCAACTCATATTCAAGGGGGGTGATATTTAAGTCCTTTGACATCAGGGTTTCATGATTTTGCGGAGTGTCTCCATGCAGCGGTACTTATTGTTTTTGGCGGTCTGTGTGGTCCAGCCAAAGCTCTGGGCTACTTTTTCTAGGGAAAGATTTTCGAAATAAAACTGCTTCAGTAATTCTCTACAGCTCTCGCCCAACTTTTGAAAAGCCACATCCAAAGCCAATGTCCTTTCCTCTGATTCTCCAAGTTCTTTTTCTTCTGCTATTTCAATAGAAAACCCACTCAAGGTCTGTTCTTTTTTAAATCGGCCAGAGCGAAGAAAATCCAACCATTTATTTTTGGACACCTGAAATAGAAAACCTTGCATGGCAGAGCTGTTTTGAGGCAAAAATTCCTCGGCTTTTACTTTTTGCCAAGCCACAAGAAAAGCTTCCTGAAAGATGTCTTTTGCCTGATCTTCATCGCCGTTATTTTGAAGAATGTACCTTTTCACTTTGGGAAAGACATCGATATAAAGTGAGCTCATCACCTTTCTATCATTCTCCTTGATCCCCCGGATAAGTTCCTCTTGTGACAACAGACTGATCGAATCTTTCGGCATACTTGACTAGTTGCCAAAAAGATACTAGTAAATCCATTTGATGCCAAGAATCCAAGGCACTACCTCCTTTCAGAATTGATCAATTTCCTGATACACGTTTAAATTTCTAGTAATGAGACTGACCATCAGCTCATCATGGGCCCGTGCAAATGTGCTGTTGTAATTGGATTGGGTGTAATCCCCGTTGCCATTGAAGATCAATGCTGCAGCCATTCCATTGGAATGAAACATGTATCCAGACCGAGTACCGGGTAATGCTCCGTAGAAATATTTGATCTGATTGTTTTGGGCTATTCCATTGGCAAAACCGGTGTTGGCAGTAGAGCCTTGGATGAATTGATTGTAAATGGCTGGGTCAAGCAAATCCGGCCTTGATGGGTTCCCGTCAATAGCGGTCACAAAACGAAGCAGGTCTGGTGCCGAGGTGACAATTCCTGCATCTCCATCCCGTCTTTCCAGGTTAAAATTGTACTCAAACCCTTTGGTCCCGCCCTGTCCGTAATAGGTCGCTTCGTTGGGAAGTCTGCCCTGGGTTCCGTTTTTCCCGTAGGCTGTAGCGGTCATTTTCAATGGATCGGTGATTCGCTCTTTGACAAATTGGGCAAAGCTTTTTCCGGAAACTTTTTCCACAATTCGCGCCGCCACGAAATAATTGGTGTTGATGTACCAGTACTGACTTCCCGGGTCAAAGTTCAGGGTCGCATTGTCCATCATCCAGTCAAAAAAGCCTGCATTTGTTCTGCCCTGCTCGTAATCAATCGCATCCCGATTCCCACTGACTACCCAACCTCCGGTGGTCATTTGAAGAAGATGCCGTACAGTCACTTGCTTGACCCGGTTGGAGTAGGCTTTGGTACCATAAGTAGTTCCCAAAATTGCGCCTTCCCCAAATACCTTGTCTTCCAGTTTGATTTTCCCATCCTGGACCAAGAGCATAATCGCCAAACCCGTAAACGTCTTGGAAACGCTGGCGACTCTCATTTGGGTATTCAACTCCATGGCCTTGTTTTGGGCTTGGTCTGCCACACCATAAGCCTTTTGATAGACAAGTTTTCCATTTTTAGATATAGCCAAGCTTGCACCGGGTATGTTGTATTGGGAGATAAAGCCCTCAATTTGACTGTCTATTGCAGCTATGTCCTCCTGCTTGGCAGTAGGTGTAGGCGTGGGCGTTGGGTCTGAACTTTCGGAGCAGGCAATAAGAACTGCCAAAATGAAAATCCAGGAGAAGTGTCGGAAATGTTTGAAGTTATTTTTCATGAGCAAGAGAAGTTGTCTACTTTCTATAGCATCGATTACTCCGCTCTGAAGTCATCAACTTGCAAAAAGTTTTTTTCGCAGAACCCAAGAAAAAGCAATAACAGCCCCCAAACACATTAAAATGATCCAAATGGAACGGGATTGGGGTTTCAGGGCGACAGGTTCTGCATCTCCCAAAATGATGAGACTTGCCCAAAAAGAGGGATCCAATTCCCTGCCTTTAGCTTGGGACAAATAGTTGAGTTTGGCTTTTCTCAAAGCCTCATCCTTGCTCAGCCCCTCTTCCAAAAAGTGGTAAAAATCCTCCGTGATGCTTACACTGGCTTTTTCGTCGATTTTTCCCAAACCAATCAAAAGTGACTTCGTCCCGGAATAATTGAAGGCATGCGCCAATGAAATCATGCCCTCTCCGGGTGCATAGGCCGGCTTGCCGGACTCACAGGCTAGCAGCACTGCCAATTCGGAAGTAAGGTCGAGCTCATAGATCTCACTTGCAAAAAGTTCGTGTGGTTCCAAAGGGTTTTCGGCAGATTTGGCAAAAACCAAGCGGGAATCATCAGGATTGACATTGCTGGAAAAGGCATGTGTACCCAAATGGATAATTCGGGATTTTCCTGCTTCTGATTTAAAATTAGCCACGGTGGACCCGCTTTCCAGAAATGATTTGGCTCCAAAGCGGGAAGAAATCTCCTCAACAAGCTTTCGGGTAAAAGGCTGCGGAATCAATTCCATATATGCCTTGTCCAAAAACTGCCGATCCAAAAAAGAGGCACGATAGCTTTCTTTCATTTGATCAAAAAATCCGGGAGCAAAGGCTACCAATTGATCCTCATAGGCAATTCCCACCTGACTGTCCAGAAACAGCATCCCGTATTGATAGGAAAAACTGTGGTCCTGCAGAAGTGAGTTTTCTACCAAATCAGACCAAAACTCTACCGGCTTCTTACAAAGTGCTTCAAAACTGAGATTGAATAGCAGGCCTTCGGGTATTATAGCCACTCGTTGGGTTTTCAGGTAAGGAAGGGCAGGTTTCCACAGCAATTGATAGAGCTCGTGCAAAAGAGCAGGCTGATAACTGTTTAGAGAGGCTTGCTCAGCCAGTAATTCAAGGGTAGGTGAGAGGGCGGGTGTATCCAAGTGGATCAGCTTCTTCTCATTTCCCCGGAGGACCAAAACCCACCATTCTTTTCCAATGTGGAGGTATCTAAGGTAAGTTATATTCGGATTGAGTTGGGAATAAACCCGAGTGAGTGCGTTTTGGCTATTTTCAAAATGCAATTGAAAATAGGAAGGATGGCGGGTCCTCAAGGTATCCAAAAAGCCGTCCCATTCCTCTCGGGCTTTGATGTAGGCTGAAAGATCCCTCTTTTCATTTTGAAGGGACTCCTTCAATTTCTCTTCAAGAAACTTTTCCCTTTCGAGAATTCCCGGTGGAACCCCACCAAACCTAACCAATTGATTTTTTTGAAGCCTTGACCGGATCTGCCGATAGCGAGCATGTTCGTGGTAGGTTAGAAGCCGGTCCAGGTAGCTTTCATTTCCGCTGATTTGATAAAGTTCGAGCTCTATCTTCTCCAAAAACTCAAAATATTCCTGATTTAGGTCCAGCTGAATACTGATATCCGAAGGTTCAAAAAGAAAGTCTGATTGAGAATCAATGATCTGAAGACCCTCCAAAAGCTCGTTTTCAATGGATTTTAGGAGTTCAGGATCCTTTTTTCCCAATTGATATCGGCTCCGGTTTCGGATCAAAATGAGCTGTGGCTTTTGGAAAACTGCCTGAAGGGAATCGTTTAAACTGCTGCGCTGATTGACCAGTCGATTCAAGAGTCCAAAGGCTTGACCAATGGATTCCAGGGATTTCTCGTATTGTGTTCCCAATTCATAGATCGCAGCCTGATTGACAGCTTGATTAAAATCAAGGTACAAATTGTCTGAAGCCAGATCGGCTAGGTAGTCTCTGGCAGTTTGAGAAAGTGAAATCGCTTCCTTGATTTTTTGGTTTTCGGCCAAAAAAAGGCTGAAGTTTTTCAGAAAGTCCAAATAAATCACATCGTAATCCCCTTGCAGCTCCTCTTCAAACAAAGACTTGGCTTTTCTGTAGAGCGAATCTGCCCGCTCTTCATTTTGCAAAAAGTCCTCCATCCTAGCCAAAGTATGGATTCCGTCTCCTTTCCAGTAGGTGTTTTCCTGATCGCTTTCCTCCAATCTTGCAAGACCGTCCTCGAGGTACTTTCTAGCCAAATCCAATTCCTGCGTATCAAAATAAATCTGTCCCAGAAGAATTCGGGATTTGGTGGTATTCAGATCATTTTCGCCCAGTTCCTCTGATTTTCTCTGAAAGGAAAACTCCAACAGCTGCTTGGCCCGGCTATAGAAGCCCATTTGCTTATACAGACCGGCCAGATTGTCCAACGACCGGAGATAGTCCTGTAGGATTTTCTGGTACTCCAGAGCCTCAAGCCCAGAAGCCATGTATTGTTCTCCATAGGCTATTGCCTTGCTCATGGATTGTTCTGCAGCTTCAAAGTCAGATTGGGCCATCTGCACACCCGCGAGATTGTTAAGGATGATACTTTTTCGGTAAAAGCTATTTCTCGGAGTTGGGTCCAGCTGATCAATGGCTGCTAAGGTTTTGCCATAGTAAAAAGCCGCTGAATCCAGGTTGGCGGTGAAATAGGCAATATTTCCCAGGTAACTATTGGCGAAATAAACATTTTCTGGGTCGGAATCGGAAAGCTCCAAACTCAATACTTGGGCCAAATGCCTCTTGGCGGCAGGCAAGTCCATATTTTTAACAGCAAGTCCGCCCAGATTGAGGTAAAGGCTGGCTAATACTTCTTGATTTGGCTCAGGTTCTTTTTTGGCCCATTCCAAAGCCAATAGCGTCTCCTCATAGGCCGCGGTATTGTTTCCAATAAACTCAAACCAATTGGCTAAGCCTTTTGCCAACGAGCGTTGGTAAATGGGGTTTTGTGAGAGTATTTTCCAATTCTGATGGATAGTCAGAAGTTTTATTTCAGACTCATCCCCTGTCAAGTTCTTTTGTAGAATTCGGCCATAAAGGTCTAAATAGTGGGGAAGGCTGTCGTATAGGCCTTGCTCAATCAGGCCTTGGGTAAAGTCCTCGATTTGAGTCAGAGCCTCTTTCTCTTGGCCGCTTTCCAGCATTTTTTCCCAAATAGACTTGGAGGGGAAGTCTTGCGACAAAAGCGAAAAAGAAAACATGAAAAAAGGAAAAAGGAGGAATCTTTTCATCTGAAATAGTGAATGGGTCAGGTTAAGGACTCATCGAATAAGATATAAAAAAGTCATCGCAAATGAGCGGTATTCTTCTGAAAGGACTGGATGTGATTTCCTTGAAAACAAAAAAGCCTCGCTCGACTATAATCGGAGCGAGGCTTCTGTACCAGGAGCGGGACCTACCTGAGGTAGGTAAAATCGAACCTGCCTGCAGCAGGCAGGCCCGAACGGCCTAATGGCCACAAGATTTTAAGTCAGAATCGACCTTAAAAACCTCTTGCCTGAGGTAGTTTTTAGTCTTTTTTCCTCTACTCTTGCTTCTTGCCGAGTCGGTTTTTCAACTAAATAAATAAGCTCAAATGGAGCATAGGGCTTAGTGGTTTTTTCATAACCTGAATTATGCCTGTGAAGTCTTTCCTCCAAATCTTGGGTAATCCCTACATAGATGTAGTTTTTGATTTTACTTTTGATAGCATAGACGTACATGATTAAAAATACAAAAAGCCCCGCATTTCTGCGAGGCTTCTGTACCAGGAGCGGGAATCGAACCCGCACGGCCTAATGGCCACAAGATTTTAAGTCTTGCGTGTCTACCTATTCCACCATCCCGGCTTACTCTAGATTCTTCTAGAGCTTCAGGTATTGGGTATCCAAATGTCCTGAAATGACAAAGCCCTTTTTCAAGGGCTTTGGAGCGAGAGACGAGATTCGAACTCGCGACCCCGACCTTGGCAAGGTCGTGCTCTACCAACTGAGCTACTCTCGCTTGTTTGGCCTGACCGTTGTCTAGGCGAATTGTGGATACAAAGGTAAGGCGAGAAAATATTTTTGCAAGAACCCAGCGAATAATTTTTTCTAAAAACCTCGATTAAGCTGAGTTCCAAGACAATCAAAACTCATAGGATGCAAGAATCTTCACCATTTCTCCCACATTTTTCGCTCCTAGCTTCCGCAAAATATTTTTTCGGTGTGTAGCTACCGTATTGAAAGAGATATTCAGCATATCTGCGATCTCTTTGGATTCTTTGCCGTCCAATATCAAAGAAACTATTTCCTTTTCCTTTTGAGTAAGATTTACGGTTTTGTCGTCGGGTGAACCTTTACTTACAAAGATCTTACTTCCATCGTCTCGAGTATAAGAATAATCCCAATCGTAATTTTTTAGCTTGGGAGGGGATACCAATCGGACAATGATATGAAGATCCATAATGAAATTCCCTTCTTTGTCAATGACATAAGGCCGGACCTTTGAGGTCATCCATATCACTTCTCGGGTTGTTCTGTGAACCCAGCGCGTAGTATAAGAAAACTGGAAGGTATGCCGCTCACTGATAGACAAACTGTGAAATACATCAAAAACAATCTTCTGAAATCGAAATAATTCTGGACGATCATCCTCATGGATCATGGTAAAGGAGGTTTCCATCCCTTTCTTTCGAAACATTGATTCCGGATATCCGGAGATCTCCTCTACATTTCCAGTAAAAAAAGCCAGATTTAAATTTCGGTAATCAAAACAAGCCACTACCAACCCTTCCTGAATTCCAATATTTTTGGCAAGGGTCTCCAATTCATTCAAAAGCTTTTTTTCATCCAGCTTTCCCTTGAATTCCTGTTCCTTCCACTCTTGGAAAAACTTGGTATACTTGTCCTGTTTTTTTAGGTCTTTAAGCAATACCTTGTCCATAAAAAACCTTCTGTGTTAAGTTTTAAAACTTGAATATAGTAAGCTTTTAGATTTTAATTACTCCAATTTTTTCTTAATCTCATGAAGTTTTAGCAAAGCTTCAATCGGAGAAATCGAATTAATGTCGATACTTTCCAATAGCTTTTTAGCTTCAGAAAATTTGGGGTCCATTTCAAACAGAGACAATTGGTAATTGTTTTTTGGAACTGCTTTGAAACTTTCCTTCTTTTCGGACATGGCTTTATCTTTTTCCAAATGAGCCATAATCTCTGCAGCCCTCAAAACTACAGGGTTTGGCATACCAGCCATTTGAGCTACATGAATCCCAAAGCTGTGCTCACTTCCTCCTTCTTTGAGCTTTCGCATAAAAATGACTTTGTTTCCCACTTCCTTGACCGATACATTGAAGTTTTTTATTCGGGGAAAGTCCTCCGTCAGTTGATTCAGCTCATGATAGTGAGTAGCAAACAGGGTTTTGGCTTTAAAAGTGGGATTATTATGCAAATACTCCACGATCGACCAGGCAATGGAAATCCCGTCATAGGTAGAGGTACCCCGACCGATTTCATCCATCAGGACCAAGCTACGGTCCGAGAGGTTGTTTAAAATGCTTGCCGTCTCGGTCATTTCGACCATAAAGGTAGATTCTCCCTTCGATAGGTTGTCTGACGCTCCTACTCTTGTAAAGACCTTGTCAATGATTCCGATACGGGCAAATGTAGCAGGGACAAAACTTCCCATTTGAGCCATCAGGACGATCAAAGCTGTCTGCCTAAGGAGAGCGGATTTACCCGCCATGTTTGGACCGGTGATGATCAGAATTTGCTGACTGTCGTGATCTAGGTAGATATCATTTGGCACATAGTGCTCACCGGGAGGAAGCTGCTTCTCGATCACAGGATGTCTTCCGTCTTTGATTTCCAAGGTCTCCGTGTCTGAAATTTTGGGTCTGCAATATCCATTTGACAAAGCCACTTTGGCAAATGATATCAAAGCATCCAAAGTGCCCAAAATCCGCGCATTTTGCTGAATCTGGGTTACAAATTGGGCCGCATCGTTGACCAATTCCTGAAAATACTTCTGCTCCAGAGCAATCATTCGCTCTTCTGCGTTGAGGATTTTCTCTTCGTAGTCTTTTAGCTCAGGGGTGATGTACCGCTCAGCATTGACCAGAGTCTGCTTGCGAATCCATTCTTGGGGCACTTTATCCTTGTGAGCATGGGTCACTTCCAGATAGTAGCCAAAAACTTTGTTGTAGGAGATTTTAAGGGAAGAAATTCCCGTATTGGCAACTTCCCGCTGTTGAATCTGTACCAAAAAATCCTTGCCTTTATTGGCCAATCCCCTGTATTCATCCAACTCAGCGTCTACTCCGTCCTTGATGACTCCACCCTGATGAACCAGCATAGGAGCATCTTCCAGCAGCTCCCTTTCGATTTTTTCCAAAATATACTCGCAGGGATGAATCTGATCAGCTAGGCGTTGCAAGGTTGGATTTTGCTGGACCTTGAGTAGGTCCTTGATCGGCAGGGTGGACTTCAGCGCCCGCTTGATTTGATTCATTTCCCTCGGGTTGGCTCTCCCTACAACCACTTTGGAGATCAAGCGTTCCAAATCCCCGATATGCCTAAGCTGACTGAGAATCTCCTCAATCAAGGTTGAGTTTTGGTAGAAAAACTCCACCGCATTCAGGCGCTCCTCGATCAGTTTTTTCTCCTTCAGAGGTAATACCATCCATTTTTTCATCATCCTTGAGCCCATAGGGGTCACGGTTTGATCCAAAATCTGAATGAGAGGCACCCCTCCTTCATGCTGGGCAAAAACCAGTTCGAGATTTCGAATGGTAAACTTGTCCAACCAAACGTATTTTTCCTCGGCAATTCGGGAAATGGAAGAAATATGCTGCACTTCCTTGTGCTCAGTCTCTTCGAGATAGTGCAAAATGGCACCCGCAGCAATGACTCCTGAATCCAAATCTTCGATGCCAAAGCCCTTGAGGTTAGCTGTGCCAAAATGGTTTTTGAGTTTTTCGTAAGTAAAGTCAAACTGGAAGACCCAGTCCTCACAGTGAAAAGTGATAAAATCGTTCTTGATGAGCTCAGCAGCTATTTTTTTTGCAGCCTTGGAGAAAATGATTTCAGAAGGAGCAAAGCTTTGAAGGAGTTTTTCCACATAAGAAGAGCTTCCTTCTGCACACATGAATTCCCCTGTCGAGACATCCAAAAAAGCGATTCCATGCTTATCCTTGCCGAAATGGATAGAAGCCAGGTAGTTGTTTTTTCGGGTGTCCAACACCTGATCATTGTAGGAAAGCCCGGGGGTCACCAATTCAGTCACTCCACGCTTGACTATTCCTTTGACCATTTTGGGATCTTCCAGCTGATCGCAGATAGCCACCCGATTTCCTGCTCTGACCAGCTTGGGGAGGTAATTGTCCAGGGAATGATGGGGAAAACCAGCCAATTCAATATGGGAAGCGGCCCCGTTTGCTCTTTTGGTCAAAACAATATCCAAGACTTTACTTGCGACAACGGCATCTTCCCCAAAAGTCTCATAAAAATCCCCGACACGGAAAAGCAGCAAAGCTCCGGGATGTTTGGCCTTGATCGCATTGTACTGCTTCATCAGCGGTGTTTCTTTTCCGTCTTTGGACTTACTCATGAGTTGGGAGAAATGGGTTACTTTTGGATTGAAAATGAGGGTTGAAAATAGCCGAATTAGTCAAGGAGTTCAAACAAGATGAAGAAATTAAGCATGGAAGAACTGGACCGGATGTCTGTCCAGGAATTTAAGAAAATCGAAAAATCACCATTGGTTTTAGTTCTAGATCAAGTGAGAAGCCTTAACAATGTGGGCTCCGCATTTCGGACTGCGGACGCATTTCGTATAGAAAAGATTTATCTATGCGGAATTACCGGTACTCCTCCTCACCGGGATATCCAAAAGACCGCTTTGGGAGCAACCGAATCCGTGGATTGGGAATATTGTCTCAATACCATGGATGCCGTAAAAAAATTAAAAGAGGAAGGCTATCAGATCTGTGCCTTGGAACAGGTGGACCGATCGATCCAACTAAATGAATTTCTTCCCGAAAAGGGTAAAAAATATGCATTAATCTTTGGTAATGAGGTATTTGGGGTGGAAGAACAAGTTCTCCAATCCTGCGATCATGTTCTGGAAATCCCACAGCTCGGCACCAAGCATTCTCTGAATATTGCGGTTTCTTTGGGTATTGCTGTTTGGGATATGATGGTCAAGTTGGACCAGTTTTAAAGGATAGGGGCCCATTTGAAACCCAAGCTAGGGCCTCCGAATTTCAAAAGCCCAAATCAGCCAGTTTGACGTGGGTTTTGATCAGATTTGAGCTGGCTTTTGCCACGGTTTTCCCGGAATCTTTCCGGATGATCGCCTCCCAATGATTGAGATTTGATCCTGACCGGACCAATTTGGCAGTCACTTCCAGCACCTCTCCAGCTTGGGCCGAGGAAAGAAAATCAACATTCAGATTGATGCTTGTCATCAAAAACTCTGAGCCGGCAACAAAATTCCCCATACCGATCACATCATCCAGCATCAGAGAAGCCACTCCTCCGTGTAAAACTTTTCCCGGATTGCACATATCCGGACGGACGAGGTATTGAACTTTGATATGGTGACTATCGATTTCCAGAAGCTTTCCACCCAGCCAATTGCCTGCTGCTGAAGGAGTTTTGTCCAAGGTTTGTCCTATTTGGGACTGAAAATACATCAATCGGGTGGTAGCTTCCATTACTAGTGATTTAATCCAAAAGCCGAAAATAGTCTTCCATAACCGTTTTCAAAACGGAAAGCTCTTTTTCCTCAGCCCAAAGTGGAAAAATAGAATCACCGACCCTCAACTGAAAGGAATAATCATTTTCCAAAAGGGAATTCAATTGAGTCAAGAGCTGAAAATGATCAGCATTATTTCCATTGGAAAAATCTACAATTTCTGACTTCTGACCTGATTGGGCTAGAATTTGAATAGGGTATTCCGCATTTTCCAACTCGAAATAAATATAGGCCTCGTCTTTAGTAGGATTGAGAATCAGAGCGGGGAAAAAACTGGGAAGAGAATCGGTTTGTATTCTTTTGGAATGCCTAAACAGGGTCATTCCAGCATCCCTTCTAACTTCCCTGTCATAGTGGATTCCGCGCACATTGAGAAAGTAGATCCAATTGGCATCAGCTACCAAAAAAGAGCGATCTCTTCCTGAATTGTCTGCCCTATATCCATCGAAAAAAGAGAAAGCGATCACCATTCCCAAAGAGGAAAAGATGAAAATTTTAAGAATTCGGATGATTTCCGGGCTCAGAATAGGGTCTCGTGCAGGCATGCCAAAATCAATCGCATTAATAACCCAAACCAACAGAGGATGGTTTACCTCACGTACGAGCCGGCATTGATATCGATGGATGTGCCGGTAGCGTGATCGGCAAGGCCAGAACACAATAGCGTGACCATAGGCGCAATATCTTCAGGCATAGTCAGTTCTTTCAAGGCGATATCTTTTAAGGCAAAGTCCTCCCCATATTCCGACAGTATTTCATTGGCCATATCCGTCCGTGTAAATCCGGGAGCAATCAAAAAGGCTTTGATCCCCATTTTTCCATAATGCCTCGCTATCGATCGGGTGAGGCTGACCAAGGCGCCTTTGGAAGCTGCATAAGCCAAATAATCCGTAGTATCTCCCCGAAAAGCTGCGCGTGAGGAAATCATCACAATTCGACCATTTTCCTGCGGTTTTGCCTGATCCACAAATTCCTTGCAGAGAATGCCCACCGCGGTGGCGTTGACTGCCATGACCTGATCCCAAATTTCCAGCCACTCTCCCGTTGGTAAGGTATCTGGAGCAGAGGGGGAAATACCTGCATTATTCACCAAACCTGTCAATGGTCCATACTCTTTCACCAGTCGGGGGATAAATCCAACCACTTCCGCCGGTTGAGATAGATTGCAAGCAGCCAAGTGAGCTGGATTTTTGAGTTGAGCAAGGAGACTTTCAGCCTCGGATTTGTTTGAATTGTAGTGAATAATCACTTCAGCCCCGGACTCGGAGAGCTGTCTGGCTATCGCCCTACCTATGCCTCTAGAAGCACCTGTGACCAGTATTCTTTGGTTTTTAAGGGAAATGTTCATGGATTATTTACTTGTCCAGTTTTCTCTGATCGACAAATGCTGAATATGCGCCAAATGGTGGGAAGAGTGCCAAGCATACATCAGTGTGACTTCCTCCAGCTTTTGGATTTTTTTGCTCTCAGGATGAAAATAAGTCTTCTGAAAATCCGATTCTTCCATGGAATCCAGCAAAACGATCCACTTGGAGTGGATAATCCGGATCAATTGGAGAGATCCTTCCACGGGCAAGGAATAATCTGCCAAATTGGCCCAGGCCCCCTCATCGTATGGCTTTACGGTGGGTTGTGATTCGGTAAGGGCTAATTTGAATCGGATAAATGCATTCATGTGGCTATCCGCACAATGGTGAACGACTTGCCTCACAGTCCAACCGCCCGGTCTATAGGGAGTATCCAACTGAGCTACTGAAAGGGGACTTACTGCAGTAAAAAGATTGGAAGGAAAGCTACGTATCACTGATTTGGCTTCCTCAAGGTCTTGAGATGAGATGATTTCAGGAACTTGAAATTTCCCGACCGGATATTTTAAAAACTCAATATCTATTGTCATAAATTGAAATTATTGACCACCCGCTGCGATGGTGGCTAAATCTACAGCTTTTGCCCCACTAGCCCAAAGAACATTCGCACAGGAACATAATGTAGCGCCGGTCGTGATCACATCATCCACCAAGAGTAGGCGGAGTCCTGATACAGATATACTTTCAGGCACAGCAAAAACTTCATCCACGTTTTCCATTCGCTCCAAGCGGGACTTTTTGGTCTGAGTTTCGGTGAATTTTTTTCTTTCCAAGCAATTAAAATTCTGAATTTCAAGGATTTGAGAAAGGCCTTTTGCAAATTCCTGACTTTGATTGTATCCCCTTCTTTTCAATTTCATGGGATGGAGGGGAACAGGTACCACAGCATCCCAAGTATTTTGGTATCCGGTATTGATCAACTCTGTGGCATACAATCGGCCCAGTTCTTCCCCTATTTCAGGTCGATTGCGATATTTCAACTGATGCAGGAGTTTTTGACTTTTGCCTTTTTTGGAAAACCTCAAGTATGACATGACCCGATTCACCTGAGTCAAGCCCTGGATTTTAGAAGTCAGTTCATTATCAAAAGGTCTCAAATGGAAATTTGCCACTGGCAGTGTCCCCTGACAAGTAGTACAGAGGCATTTTTCAAAGTCATACAGATTGGTTCCGCACATCGGGCAGCTGCGGGGGAAAACCAAATCCAAAAAATCTTTCCACAAAAACAAACGCATCGGTAAAAAGTATTGTTGAACAACCTTAGGGTAAAATATGCGGTATATTTACACCATTAAACTATACTCCTAAAATTTAATGAATCTGATAGAAGAATTCAACGCCTATCGTTCTCAAATGAACGAAAAAATCATGGCAGAGGACAATAAAGTGATCAAGCGCTTTTTCAACCTGGATACCAATACCTACGCAGAGGGTGCATTGGATGTCAAAACCAAAGAAGTGATTGGTTTGGCCTGTTCTATGGTTTTAAGATGTGACGATTGCATCAAATATCACTTGGGAAAATCATTTGAAGCAGGAGTAAGCAGAAAAGAAGTCTTTGAAGTATTTTCGATAGGTATGATTATCGGAGGCTCTATTGTGATTCCTCATTTGAGAAGAGCGGTAGAATATTGGGAAGAGCTTGAAAATCAAGGATAAAGCATGTTTAAAAGGGATTTGGATCTGGAAAAGAGATGGTCTAAGCTTTTAACAGGCTTGGAGTCTGCAGTGGGTAAAAAACCCAAAGATCTAAATGGCGTATTGTTTTTGATTGGAGTACAAGAATTGGGTAAAGGGCCTCATACCTTTTCAAAAGAACAAAAGCAGGATTTGATGCACATTGCTATTTGCAAAGTGCTGAGCTATGCCGGATTTTACGAATTGGACTTTGTGGATCAAGAAGGATGGCCCCACTGGAAGTTGGTAAAAGAATTGCCGCATATCGATTTATTGGAACAGGAAAAACTGCTAAAACTTCAAGTTTTGGAGTATTTCGAAAAAGAATATCAAATAGAAATCTGAATGAAGCTTATTTCTTACAACGTCAATGGAATCCGATCCGCTTTAAATAAAGGTTTTGCGGAGTGGTTGTCCAAAGAAAATCCAGATATCATTGGTTTACAAGAAATTAAGGCCCAGGAAAAAGACGTAGATGCCAGTATTTTTACTGATTTGGGGTATGAACTCTATTGGATGCCAGCTCAGAAAAAAGGCTACAGCGGGGTAGCGATTTTCACCAAAATCAAACCTAAATCGGTGAAATATGGCATGGGCTTAAACAAATACGATGATGAAGGAAGAGTCATTCAAGCGGATTTTGAAGGGTTTTCTTTTATTTCCTCTTATTTCCCCTCTGGAACTACGGGCGATATCAGACAAGATTTCAAATATGAATTTCTGGATGACATCTACGGATACATGCAAGATTTAAGGCGTACATATCCTAAATTAATCTTGAGTGGAGATTATAACATTTGCCATAAAGCTATCGACATCCACAATCCGGTATCCAACAAAAATTCATCGGGCTTCCTTCCTGAAGAAAGAGCTTGGATGGATAAGTTCACAGAATCCGGATTTATAGATACATTCAGGCACTTCAATCCTGAACCTCATCAGTATACTTGGTGGAGTTTTCGCGCCAATTCTCGGGCAAAAAATCTAGGTTGGAGAATAGATTACCATATGGCAACCAATGAATTGCGAAACAAATTAAAAAGTGCCGTAATTTTGCCAGATGTTAAGCATTCGGATCATTGTCCGATTGTCTTAGAATTAGAAACAGAATAAGTAAATAAAGTCTTGACAGAAGAATAATTCCCCTATGAAATCCATAAAAATTTCAATCCCTTCTCTGATTGAGAATATAAAAATCATCGAAAGCTTTATTGACAATGCAAAGGAAAGCTTCGAAATCAATGATGATATCTATGGGAATATTATGATTTCTGTAACTGAATGCATCAGTAATGCTATCATCCATGGAAATGGAGGAGACAAAAATAAATTGGTCAACCTAGAGCTAAAAATGGAGGATGATCAACTCAAATTTATTATTCAAGACGAAGGACAAGGTTTTGACCTATCTGAATTACCTGACCCTACATCTCCGGAAAATTTGGAAAAACCGGGAGGCAGGGGAATCTTTCTCATTCGTCACCTCAGTGATGAGGTAAAATTTGAAGAAGGAGGGAAGAAGACTATCCTTTCCTTTTATATGGACTAAAATGGCTATCCAATTCTTCACAGAAGATATTCGATTCGATCTTCCAGATAAAAGGAAAAGAAAAGCCTGGTTGAAATCATTGGCATCAGCCGAGAAATTCTCAATAGGTGAATTGAATTATATATTCTGCTCAGATGAACATCTCTACGAAATCAATCTGGAATATCTCAATCACAAAACCTACACTGATATTATCACATTTGACAATTCAGAAGAGGAAGATAAGATCGAAGGAGATATTTTCATCTCTATTGAAAGAGTAAGAGATAATGCCCAAAAAGAGAATGTCTCTGAAGCTGATGAGTTGAGCCGTGTGATTTCACATGGTCTCTTTCACCTAATGGGGTACAAAGACAAATCCAAGGAACAAGCTCAAGAGATGAGAGCTCAGGAAGAAAAAGCTATTCTTCTTTATAAGAAATTATAAAACGTTTCACGTGAAACAGTACCAACTTATCCAAGTGACGTTTCACGTGGAACATACAATAAATACACATGTTTCAGAAGTATGATGTAATAGTAGTAGGGGCAGGACATGCAGGCTGTGAGGCAGCTCATGCAGCAGCAAAAATGGGATCGAAAGTCCTGCTTTGTACTATGAACATGAACACAATCGCACAGATGTCCTGCAATCCGGCAATGGGCGGAGTGGCAAAAGGTCAGATTGTAAGAGAAATCGATGCGCTCGGTGGAATGTCAGGAATCATTTCTGATCGATCGATGATACAATTCCGAATGCTCAATCGATCTAAAGGGCCAGCTATGTGGTCTCCACGAACGCAAAATGACAGAATGCGCTTTGCAGAAGAATGGAGAATGGCCCTGGAACAAACTCCAAATGTTGACTTTTGGCAAGAAATGGTAACTGGAATTCTTGTTAAAGATGGTAAAGTCAGAGGAGTACGGACAGGAATTGGTATAGAAATAGAATCAGAAGCGGTGGTTCTTACCAATGGAACTTTCCTAAATGGAATCATCCACATAGGAGAAAAACAATTTGGAGGAGGGAGAACAGGAGAAGCAGCGGCAAAAGGAATAACAGAGCAGCTGGTACAATTGGGTTTTGAAGCCGGAAGAATGAAAACAGGCACTCCACCTAGAGTAGATGGACGAAGCCTTGATTATTCAAAAATGGAAGAGCAACTCGGTGATGAGAATCCAGAAAAATTCTCCTATTTGGATATAACTCAGCCTCTCCAAAATCAAAAAAGCTGCTGGATTACTTACACAAACAAGGAAGTTCACCAAACCCTCGAAACAGGATTTGATCGATCACCTATGTTCAATGGACGGATTCAAGGCCTTGGCCCACGTTATTGCCCTAGCATAGAGGATAAAATCAACCGATTTGCAGAGCGTGAAAGACATCAGATTTTCGTAGAGCCTGAAGGATGGAATACAGTAGAAATATATGTAAATGGCTTCTCCACATCTCTTCCTGAGGACGTCCAATACAAGGCACTGAGACAAATTCCAGGATTTGAAAATGCCAAAATGTTCAGACCAGGTTATGCTATTGAATATGACTTTTTTCCACCTACCCAACTTCATCTCACACTTGAAACACAATTAGTAGAAAATCTATATTTCGCTGGCCAAATCAATGGAACTACAGGCTACGAAGAAGCAGCTTCACAAGGATTGATTGCAGGAATTAATGCAAGCTTAAAAGTTCAGGAAAAAGATCCTTTTCTTCTACAAAGGTCTGATGCGTATATAGGAGTTCTAATTGACGACTTGATCAATAAGGGCACTGAAGAGCCCTATAGAATGTTTACTTCCCGTGCAGAATTCAGACTCTTGCTCAGGCAAGATAATGCGGATCTGAGACTCACTGAGAAAGGATATCAAATCGGACTTGCAGAAGAAGAAAGAATGCAAGCTATGCAAGACAAGAAATCCAAGACAGCTCATCTAATCAATGATCTAAAGCAGAAAAAATGGACACCGGAGGAGATCAATCCCTCACTAGAGGCATTGGGTACAGCCACTATTCAAGAAAAAACGACCATTGAAAAGCTGCTGAAAAGACCTCAAATCGGAATACAGGATTTAAAGGCTATCCATTCTGAATTTGATCAATACTTGTCAAAATATTCAAAAGAAGTTTTGGAACAGGCAGAGATCCAAATCAAATACGAAAGCTATTTGGAAAAAGAACAGCAAATGGTCCAAAAGCTTTCCAATATGGAGAATTTTAGAATTCCCCATAAATTCGACTATCTGGCAATCACAGCTCTTTCCGCAGAGGGAAGACAAAAGCTGAATAAAATCCGACCGGAAACCCTCGGCCAAGCTTCAAGAATAAGTGGGGTTTCACCGGCAGATTTGTCTATTCTTACGGTGTACCTTGGAAAATAAGATGACAGAAAGACTAGTCAAATGCCCACTCTGTAAAAGTGGGCATTTTCTTAACTATCACGAAATCAAAGACTTTTCAGTAAGTAAAGAGCATTTCTTACTTAATAAGTGTGCAGATTGTCAACTGATTTTCACTAACCCGAGGCCTACCAAAGAGAGCATAGCTCCTTACTATGATTTTCCTGATTACTATTCCCACCAAACCGAAGCCAAATCCATTACACATTGGATATACAATCAGGTTAAAAAGAAAAATCTGAGTAATAAATTATCCTTGATCAATTCACTGAGCCAGGATAAATCCCTACTCGACTATGGATGTGGCGCGGGAGATTTGATTCACTATGCACAAAACAAAGGATGGAAAGTCTCAGGCATAGAACCCAATCCAGGAGCTAGGGCAATAGCCAATCAAAAAACAAAAAATAAAGTAAAAGAGGAGATAGAAGAACTAAAGAAAAACAAAGAGTTTTCCGTAATCACTCTATTCCACGTTTTGGAGCATATACATGATTTAAGAAAGACTGTAAAAAAAATACTAACTCATTTAAAATCAGAAGGTTATTTAATAATAGCCGTGCCAAATCCGGAATCTTGGGATGCCAGAAAATATGGAGATAAATGGGCAGGATGGGATGTTCCCCGCCATCTATATCACTTCAATGAGGAAGCTATTCAGCAATTTCAACAGATTTTCGATTTAAACTTAGTGGATAAAAGGCCCATGCTTTTTGACAGCTACTATGTTTCTTTACTTTCTGAGGGATATAAAGAAGAAAAAGCATCCCTCGTTAAAAAATACCTAAACGCCATACAATCAGGATATCAATCCAACAAAAAGGCAAAAGCTAATAATAGCTATTCCAGTAACATTTATATTTTTCAAAAAAAGTGAGAAATCTAAAACCACTCATTTACTTCATTCTAATTGGAACAATTTATTCCTGTGCCAAAATCAGTGCGCCATTAGGAGGACCCGTAGATGAAGACCCACCCAAACTTCTTGAAGCCAATCCTACAGACCAATCCCTAAATATCAAACCTGAAGAGTTGGTCTTGACATTTGATGAATACGTCCAACTGGACAATCCAAGCAAAGGGATTATCATAACTCCTAGAATAAACAAAGAAGAAGTCATTTTTTCCGCAAACAAAAACAAGATTACAGTAGCACTCAATCAGGAATTAGAGGAAAACACGACTTATGTCTTTGACTTTCAAAAATCAGTGGTAGATGTATCTGAAAAGAACCCAGCTGAAAATCTCAAGCTGGTATTTTCGACCACCGATTACATAGATAGTCTAAGCATTTCTGGAAGAGTGGATTATATTTTTCCTCCAAATAAAATGGACTATAAAAATGTCCTAGTTGGAATTTATCCACTCAACGACACCACCGACGTCTTTACGGCCAATCCTTACTACCTAAGTCAAGTGGACACAAGTGGTAATTTCAGCATCAGCAACATCAAAAATGGACTCTACCGAGCCTATGCTTGGAAAGATGACAACGGAAACCTCAAAGCGGAATTCAAAAATGAGGAGTATGACTTTCTAGTTGACACACTCCATATCGAAAACAACATATCTGCAATTCAATTTAACCTATCCAAGGCAGACCTAACTCCAATTAGAATCCTAAGAACCTCCAATTTTGGAAGAAACTTCGATCTGATCCTGAATAAAAATGCAGTTCAACCTACAATAAATCAGGAATCACTAGGGGAAGAATACTTTTTTATAGAAAGTGACAAAAGAATCAGAATTTATCCCAATACTGCAAAGGAAGACAGCATTGCATTTCCCATTCAACTCCAGGATTCCACAGGATTTAAGGTAGATACCTTGATTTATGCGAAATTTCCCGAAACAGACCGAAAACCGGAGAAATTAACAATCACTGCCAATTCAGGAAAGAATTTTTTCGGAAAGCTGGACGTAGAGCTAAAATTCAACAAACCGGTATTAGCAATCAACACGGATTCACTCTTCGTAAAATATGATTCAGCTTCCCTTTTCAAAATCAATCCCACAGACTTCTATTTCACAGACTCCACAAAGAGGGATTTGCTGAAAATCAGCTTGACTATTCCAGATTCGATTTCAAAGGAGATTTTCACTCTTATTGCAGCTGACTCTACATTTAAAGATATAGAAGATCAGTTCAATGAAAGTGTCCTGGAAGCAAATTACCGTAAACTTAAGAGGGAAAGTTTGGCTGATGGAATATCAGGACGAATTGAAGGTGCAAGCCCACCATTTATTTTACAAGTGTTGGATACTAAAAATCAGATCATAAGAGAAGAATACCTCGATTCACAAGACTTTGAAATCAAACTGATCGAGCCAGGCACCTTCCAATTACGAGTGATCGAAGATAGAAATGGAAACAGACGGTGGGACCCTTCTAATATTTTGGAAAAACGGTTAGCAGAAAGGGTCTTTTTCTTTAAAGGTGAAGATGGCAAAGATCAAATCATCATCAGAAGTGGATGGACTTTGGAAGACCAAGTCATCGTAGCAAGCCCTCCTACAGGAATAAACACAGGAAAAAAGCCCGTGGACAACTAACGGATAACCGGTGGATAAAAAGCTATTTTTCCCCAAGACAGAAAGACTTATTTCCAATATTGACTCTTCTTGTTCAAAACCGCCACTTTATCCACGCTTAAATTAATGACTATCCACAGAGCACTTGATAACAGAGGAAAAAGAAAGATATATCAACACAATGAAGACAAAAAATATATTTTATTGATTTACAATACCTTATATGTCAATAAAAGGTGGACAACCTGTGAATGCAGAGAATCAAACTTCAAAAAATTGTGAATTGAAACCGGTGAATCCTTTATCCACAAATCCACAGCCTTAATAACCTTAATAGATTTTTTTATATAAATAATTTAATAAAATTATAGCCTTGTGGATTTGTGAATAGCTTTTGTTTATCCATTTAGGATTTGGTAATATTAGGTTGTTCAAACCCAAAATTGCCATCCATGGAGCTGACCCGACTCTTTGATCTGATTCCTTATCAGATATCGACTTACGATAACCAAGTCGCTTTTGCCAAAAAAGAAAATGAGGCTTGGAAAACTTATTCCGCAAGAGATCTAAAGCGGATCGTTGACAATTTAGGGATGGCATTCCTTGATTCTGGATTAAAACCCGGTGAAAAAGTAGCTATCATCTCTGAAAACCGCCCTGAATGGAATTTCATCGATTTGGCCTTGCAGCAAATCGGAGCCATTTCTGTTCCCATGTATCCAACAATCACTTCTGAAGATTATCAGTACATTTTCGACCATGCAGAGGTGAAAATCATTTTTGTCGGAGACAATACGATCTACCAAAAAGCTGCTGAAGTAGCAGGTGAGCGGAAAATTTACTCCTTTGACCGATTGGCTGGAGTAGAGCATTGGACCGCTTTGGAAGCAAGGGGTGAAAATGGTGATTTATCCAACCTGGAAGAGCTAAAGAGCAAGGTTCAACCCAGTGATTTGTTCACAATTATTTATACCTCGGGGACTACAGGACGCCCAAAAGGAGTGATGCTATCCCATTCCAACGTACTTTCTAATATGCTCTCCGTAGCGGATATCATGACTCCTCCCCCTGGAGTTTCCAAAGTGCTGAGCTTTCTTCCACTCTGCCACATTTATGAGCGGACTGCTTCTTTTTGCTTTATCTACCTTGGTTTTTCTGTTTACTATGCTGAAAACATGGAGAAGATCGGGGAAAATCTAAAAGAAGTGCAGCCCCATGTATTCAATACAGTTCCCCGACTTTTGGAGAAAGTGTATGATAAAATTGTAGCTAAAGGTTACGAACTAACAGGAATTAAGAAAAACCTCTTCTTCTGGGCTTTAAACTTGGGATTGAAATACGATCCGGCTGCTGATATGGGGGGATGGTATAATTTCCAACTGAAGTTGGCCAACAAGATCATTTTCTCTAAATGGAGAGAAGCCTTGGGTGGAAATGTGATGCAGATCAATTCTGGTGCTTCTGCACTTCAGCCGAGATTGGCACGTGTTTTTTGGGCTGCTGGCATAAAAGTTTGCGAGGGTTATGGACTTACCGAGACCTCCCCGGTGGTTTCTGCCTCAATAGGGAACCATGAAGAAATAAGAATTGGCTATGTGGGCAAAATAGTCAAAGACGTTCAGGTGAAAATTGCCGATGATGGAGAGATTCTAGTCAAAGGTCCCAATGTGATGCAAGGCTACTACAAAGAGCCTGATATGACTGCAGAGGTCATCAAAGACGGTTGGTTTCATACTGGGGATATCGGGGAACTTGACGGACCGTATCTCAAGATCACAGATCGCAAGAAGGAAATGTTCAAAACCTCTGGAGGAAAATACATTGCTCCTCAGGTTATGGAAAATAAATTCAAAGAATCTCCGATGATCGAGCAGGTCATGGTAGTCGGTGACAATCGCAATTTTCCCGGAGCTTTGATTGTCCCTAGTTTTGATGGAATCAGAGAATACTGCAACAGAAAAGGAATTCCTTATACCTCTGATCAGGAAATGGTGGAAAAGCCGGAAATTCTGGAAAAATTCCAGAAGGAAATGGATCACTACAACAAATACTTTGGAAAATGGGAGCAAATCAAGCGCTTCAAACTTCTCAAACAGCCTTGGGGAGTTGATTCTGGAGAGCTTACTCCTACCATGAAACTCAAGCGAAAAGTGATTTCAAAAATGTATGAAGATGAAATCGAAGAAATTTACCGGGGTTGATCTCCGGTTTTTTTGTTTTTAATGATAAAATAATCAGCAAAATTACTTTTTGGATAAACGCGTATTTTTTACTGATTATTCCGTTTATTTTCATTAATCATTTCTTTTGAAGAATAAAAGTCGGATTTTAATCCAAATCCAAATTATAATTTGTGATGCATGCATAACTTTTTTTCAAAATAGTATGCATGCATACAAAATTTTTCCCTAGATTAGGCATGCAAAAAATTCCGCTTGGGCATTTATCCGGAATCCCTCCAAAAGACATGTTCCTAATTCAGGTGGATAAGGGAGCCTTTTCTTCGACTTTTGGAATTTTTTGCACTCAGTACCAAATCAACTAGTAATGAAAAGAGAGGAAACGGTCGATTATCATATAAAGAGTGCCTGGCATGCTATCTCCAGGATGTACAATCAGCAGGCAGCTGAAGAAGGATTCACCACTGCGATTGGATTTGTTTTGATCAATATCAATTCGAAGGAAGGAACACCTGCTACCAAAATTGCACCTATGATTGGCTTGGAGACTCGAAGTCTGACCCGCATGCTCAAAACCATGGAAGAAAAGGGATTGATTTTCAAAAAGGCAGACCCGGTAGACAAACGCTCTGTACGCATCTATCTCACTGACGAAGGCAAAGCAAAAAAAGAAATTTCCGTAAAGACTATCATGAAGTTCAACGAGCGCGTAAGAGAAGTGGTCTCTGAGGATGAACTGCAGAATTTCTTTCAGGTATTCTCCAAGATCCAGACCGTAATAGACGAGGTAAATCAAGAAGAAATTTATAAGCCCATATTTGAATTATAAACCCATCCTGATTCAGGATTTAACTACCAAAAACCCAAAAAAATGAACAGAACCATTAAAAAAGTCGCCGTTTTAGGTTCAGGAGTGATGGGATCCAGAATAGCCTGTCACTTTGCCAATATCGGTGTGCAGGTACTTTTACTGGACATTGTTCCTTTTGAGCTCTCGGAAGAAGAGCAAAAGAAGGGACTGACCAAAGAGCATCCTGCTGTAAGAAACCGGATTGTAAATACGGCTTTGCAAAACACATTGAAAGCAAAGCCCTCCTCTATTTACGATACTACTTTTGTGTCCAGAATTACCACAGGAAACTTTGATGATGATCTTCCAAAAATCAAGGATTACGACTGGGTAATCGAAGTAGTCGTGGAGCGATTGGATATCAAGCAGCAGCTTTTCGAGAAAGTGGAAAAATACCGAAAGCCGGGTACGCTGATCACTTCTAACACCTCAGGAATTCCCATGCATTTGATGTGTGAGGGTAGATCCGAGGATTTTCAGGTCAATTTTGCGGGAACTCACTTTTTCAACCCTCCAAGATACCTTCGCTTACTTGAGATAATTCCAGGTCCAAAGACCAACCCCGAAATCATCGACTTCCTGATGGATTATGGAGATAGATTCTTAGGTAAGGAAACGGTATTTTGTAAGGATACTCCAGCCTTTATTGCCAATAGAATTGGGGTATATGCCATTATCTCAGGCATGCACGCTATCGAAAAAATGGGTTTTGGAGTCTCCGAAGTGGATAAACTGACCGGACCGGTGATCGGTAGAGCCAAATCTGCAACTTTCCGTACCATGGACGTGGTAGGATTGGATACGACAGTCAACGTTGCCAATAACCTTTACAAGGCCCTTCCTCACGACGAATCAAGAGATAAATTCAAACTTCCCAAGATCGTCGAGGTCCTCTACAACAACAAGTGGTTTGGTGACAAAACCGGCCAAGGCTACTTCAAAATGATTCGCCACAAGGATGGATCCAAAGAATTGAAGGAGCTTGACCTGAAGACATTTGAATACAAGGACGTAGAAAAACCTAAATTCAAAGCTTTGGAGGCTTCCAAAGAGATTGAAGACCTCAAGAAACGAATCAAGTTTCTAGTCAATTTTGACGATCGGGCGGGTGAATTTTACCGAGCTTCTTTTTATGATCTGTTTAAATACTGCTCTCACCGAATTCCGGAAATTTCCGATGAACTCTATAGAATAGATCAAGCGGTCTCCGCAGGATTCGGTTGGGAATTAGGCCCATTTGAGACATGGGATGTGTTGGGAGTAAAGGAAGCCGTGGAAAAAATGGAGGCTGCGGGCGAAAAAGCGGCTCCTTGGGTTCACGAGATGCTTGCAGCAGGTCACGAATCCTTCTATAAAGTAGAAGGTGGCAAGAGAAAGTACTACGACATTCCTTCCAAATCCTATGTAGAAATCCCCGGTATTGAGGACTTCATCATTTTGGATACACTCAAATCTGCCGGTAAGAAGGTTTGGGGAAATCCAGGAGCCTCTATCTACGATATGGGTGATGAAGTAATTGGCTTGGAGTTCCACACCAAAATGAACTCCATGGGTGCCGAGGTGATCGAAGGAATAAATACCGCTATCGGTATGGCCGAAAAGTCCTACAAAGGATTGGTCATCGGAAATGAAGGTGCAAACTTCTCCGCAGGAGCCAATTTGGCCATGCTGTTCATGTTTGCAGGAGATCAGGAATTTGACGAGATCAACATGATGATCGCTCAGTTCCAAAATACCATGATGCGGGCAAGATATTCCTCCGTACCGGTAGTAGTTGCTCCGCACAACATGGCCTTGGGAGGCGGATGCGAACTTTCTCTTCATGCAGACCATATCCAAGCTCATGCTGAGCTTTACATGGGACTTGTGGAAGTGGGAGTTGGTTTGATTCCTGCAGGAGGTGGTACTAAGGAAATGACCCGAAGATTTGCCAATGGGGTCATCGCAGGCGATGTGGAACTCAATCAGCTTCAGGAATATTTCATGAATATCGCTACTGCGAAAGTTTCAACTTCTGCCGAGGAAGCAAGAGGTTTGGGATATTTGAGATCCAGTGACGGGATTTCTTTAAATAAAAAGCGGCAGCTATCTGATGCTAAAGCAAAAGTCCTATCTCTTCACGAATTAGGGTATACACAGCCTGTTCAGCAAACAAATATCAAAGTTTTGGGAAAAACGGCCTTGGCTCTTTTTGAGGCAGGAATTACCGGTATGCGCTACGGAGCATATATCTCAGAACATGATGCAAAAATTGCCAGAAAACTGGCTTGGGTGATGTCAGGAGGGGATTTGTCCTCGCCTACAGAAGTGTCTGAGCAATATCTGCTTGACTTGGAGCGGGAAGCTTTCCTGAGTTTGACCGGGGAGCAAAAAACGCTGGAGCGAATTCACAGTATTTTGTTCAAGGGCAAACCGCTGAGAAACTAAAAAATAGTATCAAGTATCAAGACATAAGTATCAAGACAATTAATCCAAAGGTTATGCACAACTTCAAGGAACTCAAAGTATGGCAAAAGGCGGTTGATCTTGCTGTAAAGATTTATACCATTACCAAATCTTTTCCTTCAGAGGAAAAGTTTGGCCTAGTTTCTCAAATGAGAAGAGCGGGCGTTTCTGTGCCATCAAATATTGCTGAAGGTTGTGCAAAAACTTCTTCAAAGTCTTTTGTGAATTCGTTGGAAGTCAGCCTTGGAGAAAGTTTTGAACTGGAGACCCAAATGATCATTTCAGAGCGAGTGGGAATACTTGATCCAGAAATTGCGAAAGAAATGGAAGCAGATCTTATGGAAGTCCAGCGGATGATTATGGGATTGAAAAACTCGATTGAGTCGAAATCTTGATACTTGATTCTAGCTACTCGATACTACAAATCAATAACCCAATTACCAATAACTAATCAAAAATGGAAGCATACATAATAAATGGATATAGATCGGCAGTAGGCAAAGCCAAAAAAGGAGGATTTCGGTTTTATCGTCCCGATGATTTGGCTGCAGATGTCATCAAATACCTGGTTGCAAATACCCCAGGTTTGGAAGCAAAAATGGTCGATGATCTGATCGTCGGAAATGCCGTACCTGAAGCAGAACAAGGCATGCAGATGGGCAGAATGATTTCCCTTCTTGCTTTGGGAATAGACAATCCTGGCTTTGTAATGAACCGATACTGCGGTTCAGGTGTGGAAGCCATTGCTTTGGCAGTAGGTAAAATCAAAGCGGGAATGGCTGATTGCATCATTGCCGGAGGGACCGAATCCATGTCTTTGGTGCCGATGATGGGCTATAAGACGGCGCTTAATTGGAAGATTGCTTCGGAGACTCCTTCCTACTATCTCAGCATGGGCTTGACAGCCGAAGAATTGGCAAAGGAATACAGCATCACACGAGAAGAAGCCGATGCATTCTCTGTAAGATCTCATGAGAAAGCCTTGGCAGCTATTGCAGCCGGAAAATTCAAGGATGAAATCGTACCTGTAGAGGTAGAAGAGACTTATCTGGACGAAAAAGGAAAAAAGAAGACCAGAAAGTTTGTAGTCGATACAGATGAGGGTCCAAGAGCGGGCACGACTATGGAAGCCTTGGCGGGACTTCGCCCCGCTTTCAAAAATGGGGGTCAGGTCACTGCAGGTAATTCCTCCCAGACATCCGACGGAGCAGCATTTGTGGTCGTGATGTCCGAGCGCCTGATGAAGTCACTTGGCATAGAGCCAATTGCCAGAATGATGTCCTATTCCGTAGCAGGTGTGGATCCTCGCATCATGGGTATCGGTCCTCGAGAGGCTGTTCCCAAAGCATTGAAACAAGCTGGCCTTACTTTGAATGATATCGATCTGATCGAATTGAATGAGGCTTTTGCCGCTCAAGGTTTGGCAGTTATGAAAGCTTTGGATATGAATCCGGATATCGTCAATGTCAACGGAGGAGCAGTGGCCCTAGGCCATCCCCTTGGATGTACAGGTGCAAAACTCTCTGTTCAGCTATTCAATGAACTGAGAAGACAGAATAAAAAGTACGGTATGGTTACCGCTTGCGTTGGTGGTGGTCAGGGTGTTGCAGGTATTTACGAGCTGCTTAAGTGATTAAACTTCGGTGTTCGTAATTCATCGTTAGGTGTTCATAATTAAAATGTCGAATGAAGAATATCAAATGTCGAATAAAGAAGAAATCTAAAAACAAGAAATAATGACAACAATTTCAAAATCCATCCAAGGGGGAGAATTCCTCATCCGGGAGACAGCGGCACAGGACGTCTTTATCCCTGAGCAGTTTACTGAAGAGCAAAAAATGATGGCTCAAGCCTGTCAGGATTTTATCGATACGGAGATCAATCCGAATATCGAAGCCATTGACAGTATGAAAAACCCTGATTTGGTTCCTTCCATCTTCAAGAAGGCAGGTGACCTGGGTCTTTTGGGTGTTTCCGTTCCGGAAGAGTACGGAGGATTGGGCATGAGCTTCAATACATCCATGCTAATCGCCGACATCATCGGTGCTGCAGGTTCATTCTCGACGACCTATGGCGCGCACACCGGGATTGGTACACTTCCGATCTTGTATTATGGTTCAGAAGAGCAAAAGCAAAAATACCTTCCAAAGCTAGCTACCGGAGAATGGGCCGCTTGCTATTGCCTTACCGAGCCTGATGCAGGTTCTGATGCCAACAGCGGTAAAACAAAAGCGACACTTTCTGCCGATGGTAAAACTTACCTGATCAACGGGCAGAAAATGTGGATTTCCAATGCAGGTTTTGCAGATCTGTTTATCGTTTTTGCCAAAATCGAAGACGACAAAAACCTAACAGCCTTTATCGTGGAAAAGACCTTTGGAGGTATCACGATGAACGAAGAAGAGAAGAAAATGGGAATCAAGGGTTCTTCCACCCGGCAGGTATTTTTCAATGATTGTCCTGTGCCTGTGGAAAACATGCTTTCTGAGAGACAAAACGGGTTCAAAATCGCAGTGAATATCCTCAACATCGGCCGTGTTAAACTGGGTGCCGGAGTTTTGGGTGGCGTACGCGCTGTGACGTCCCAGTGCATCAAGTATTCTACCGAAAGAAAGCAGTTTGGCGTTAGCATCAACACCTTCGGAGCGATTAAGTCCAAGTTGGCAGAGATGGCCATCCGATCCTATGTGAGTGAATCTCTCTCTTACCGAGCTGGTCAGGATATTGAGGATAGAATGGCTGCCTTGGCTTCTGAGGGACTTCCTGATGCAGAAGCAAAGCTAAAAGCCTTGGAGCAGTTTGCCATTGAATGTGCGATTTCCAAAATCCACGGATCTGAAGTCCTAGATTATGTAGTGGATCAGGGAGTTCAGATTTATGGGGGAATGGGCTATTCGGCAGATGCGCCAATGGAGAGAGCCTATCGTGACGCGAGGATTTCCAGAATTTACGAAGGAACCAACGAAATCAACCGAATGCTGATGGTGGGTATGTTGCTCAAGCGTGCGATGAAAGGAGAAATCAACCTTTTTGAGCCGGCTATGGCGGTGGCTGCTGAACTGACCTCAGTTCCTTCATTCGAAACAGTAGATGCTTCGGAACTTTTCGCAGTGGAAAAAGACATGCTGAAAAAACTGAAGAAAGTCTTCCTCATGGTGGGTGGAAAAGCGGCAATGGCCCTTCAGGACCGAATCGAAGACGAGCAGGAAATCATGATGCATCTAGCAGATGTGATGATTGAAATCTATGCAGCGGAATCAGCGATTCTCAGAACCGAAAAGTTGGTCGGAATCAAAGGAGAATCTGCCTGCGAACACCAAATCGCCATGTCCAAGGTTTACCTTTTCGAAGCCGTGGATAAAATCGAAGCTGCAGCCAAGGAGGCCATTGTTTCCTTTACCAAAGGAGATGAACAAAAGGTGCTTCTCATGGGATTGAAGCGCTTTACCAAGCCTGATTTCATCAATACCAAAGAGCTGAGAAGAACCATTGCAGACTACATGATCGAGCAAGGAAAGTATCCTTTCTAAGATCACTCAATTTCTATTCAAGCCCTCTGTTTTTCCGAAAGCAGGGGGCTTTTTTTCGGAATCCATTGCGGAAAAAAACCCGGAATTTTGGGCTTATTTCTCCCCATTTGTTTTTTCAATCTTCCGAAAAGCCCAATTTAGTAGGGATGAAATATGGTTTAACACTTGCAGCACTCTCAGGCTGGCTCATGTTTTCCTGCAGCCAACCCACTCAAGATCCCGGTTTGGATATCTCAACCGACGGTGCTCAGATTTTGAAAGGGAAAAAACTGTTTGAGCAGCATTGTTCCACTTGTCACAACTTCAACGAAGATGCGATCGGCCCCAATCTCAGTGGCCTTACCCGACAGGTAGAATCTGCATGGATCAAGTCTTTTATCAAAAACTCAGCAGCCTTAATCGAAGCTCAGGATGAGCGCGCCTCGAGGGTATTGGCCAAATACAAATCCCCAATGCCGGGATTTCCTGACTTTACCGATCAGGATCTCGATGACTTGCTGAGCTATCTTCACACGTTTGAGACACTTCCTTTGGAAATAGTCGGAGATACCACGTCCAATCTGATTCCGGAAAGGATTCAGGACTCAGGAATCCGTCTCGAGGTGGAGTTTTTTGCGCAGCTTCCTCCTACCGATTCGGTTTCTCCATTGGCCAAAATGACCAAAATGGAGGCTATTCCAGGTACAGAAAGACTGTTTATCAATGATCAGCGAATCGGGCTTTATGAAATAGAAAATCAATCCCCTCGCCTTTTCCTCAATCTGCTTGAAAACCGACCTGCCATGGTCAGCAAACCCGGCTGGGCTACTGGAGTTGGGAGTTTTGCCTTTCACCCGGACTTCGAAAGCAATGGACTCTTTTACACCTCCCATACCGAGCCCGGAGGTACTGGTCCTTCAGATTTTGGATTTACTGACAGTCTAAAAGTATTTATGCAATGGGTGCTTACCGAGTGGAAGACTGATGATCCCAAGGCAAAAGTTTTCAAAGGAACCGATCGGGAAATCCTCAGAATAGACAATGCTTCCCAAGCCCACGGAATGCAGGAGCTCACTTTCAACCCCAACTCCAAAAAAGGTGACCCCGACTATGGCTTGCTTTATATCGGATATGGGGATGGAGGTACTGCGGAAAAGCGCTTTCCGGATATTTCCAACCATAAGGGAAGTGGAGTTTACAGCAGTATTCTCCGAATAGATCCGATGGGAAAAGATGGAATCAACGGTAAATACGGCATTCCGAAGATCAATCCTTTTGCAGGGCAAGAAGGGAAAGCCGGTGAGATTGTAGCCTATGGATTCCGAAATCCAAACAGGGTCTTTTGGGATGAAAAAGGTAATCTGCACGCTACCGACATCGGGCAGCATAGCATAGAGGAAATCAACCGAATCGAGCCGGCCAAGTTTTACGGATGGCCGATTCGAGAAGGGACCTTTACCATCAATCCTTTTGGAAGCTTCCGGTCTCTCTATCCCTTGCCTACAGATGATGAAAAATATGGGGTTACTTATCCTTTGATTCAATTGGAGCACGATGAGACAGTCGCCATCATCGGTGGATATACCCTACCCTACGGTCCGCTTCAGGGCAAGTTTGTCTTTGGAGATATTCCCTCAGGAAGGCTGTTTTTTGCAGATTTGAATGAAAGCCCCAATCCATTGGTCCAAACCTGGGGAGTAATCCATGAAGGAAAAGAGGTCAATCTCAAAGAGCTTTTCAACACCAGTCGGGTGGACTTGAAATTTGGGCAGGATCATACCGGGCAGGTCTATATCATGTCAAAAGCCGAAGGAAAAATCTACCGGATCAAAAGAAACTGATTGTAAGATCTAATGGTCAAAAATAGTTGGTGAAACACCATCTAATCATCTGATAATAAATTATTTACAAGGGCCTTATTGAAACCAGTTTCAATAAGGTTTTTTTGTTTCATGAAAACTTCAAAAAAAGCGGTGCTGGGCCTGTGGGTTTCTTGACTCAATCAAGTGGGGAAAAC